>JBMSXH010000278.1:0-4053 GCA_049425445.1 Phycisphaerales bacterium
GGATCGGGTGGGGCCGAGGCGGGTGGTCTTGGCGAAGGCCGAGCGACCGCGACGAACGAACCGGCGGCGCCGGCGGGAAGCCTCGGTGTCGCGCAGACCGCGGACGTTGCGGAGTCGGCCGACGAGCGCGACTTCCTCGACGCTCCGCTCGAGGTCCGCGACTTCCCCCTGGAGCCGTCGACCACTCCGGAGGATCCCTCGACATCGCCGCCGGACTCCTCGATCGAGACTCCATCCGACGTGACGAGCCCGGAGTCCGACGATGCCGCGCCGGTCGAATCGGCCGGTTCGGTCGATCCGCGTGGACCGACCTCGCTCGACCACGAGGCGGACGATTCCGGGTCGGAGGGATCGCTCGAGGCAGCGCCGGCGCGGAAGCAGGATGCCTCCGATTCGCCGAAGTCGCCCGCCGATGATGAACCCGCCTCGACCGACCGATCGCGGCAGGGACTCGCCGGCGAATCGGATCAGGTTCGGGATGCGACGGCCAGGCAGGACTCCGGCGCTTCACCCGCCTCGAACGACGCGGCGGATTCGTCGACCCGATCAGGTCCGGGGACAACGACCGGCGACGAGTCGGACACCGATTCAAGAGTCGAGGAGTCGGAGACTGCGTCGCGGAGGGCATCTCGAATCCGCATCGAGATTCCGCAGATCGACGTCGAGCCGATCGAGGCCCGCAGTCTTCGCGACCGGTCGGAGCACACGCTCCCCGACGATCCCCGCTGGGTGCTGCGTGGGGCGTGGGAGCAGCCCAACGTCCGCATGAACGACGCCGACTTTGCGCCGGGCGGCTACGACCGGAACCTGATCTCGATCGATCCGGAGGAGGGCCTGCTCCGCACCTACCGCGTCTACGGCGACGGCACATACGTCGCCGCCGGCGAGTTCCGCGTCGAGATCATGCCCACGGGCACGCTCGAGCTTCGGGTCGACGAGCGGCGCCCGCATCTCTTCGCCGCCGAGCCGTTCACCATCTCCGGCGAGACGATCACGCCGCCGAGCGAGCCGATCGAGCGACCTCGGCAGTGGAGTCTGCGCGACGGTGTGCTCGAGATCGACGGCCGCCGGTTCGTTCGACTCGAGCGACAGGCCTTCGAGGCGGTCGCCCGCGGCGACGCTTCCGATTCCGGCAAGATCGCCGCGGACGGGGGATGGGAGATCTCGCCGACGTCGCGAGTGGAGGACGATCCAGCGCCGGCGGTCGACTTCTTCGGCACGAGCATCGTGGGCCGGCACATCTGCTTCGTCGTCGACGTGTCGGGTTCGATGGCGGGGCCTCGCCTCGCCGCGGCCCTCGGCGAACTCGCGCGGAGCATCGAGTCGCTTCCGTCCGACCGCTTCTTCTACGTGCTCTTCTTCAGCGGCTCGAAGCTCGTCCTCGAGGACCGATGGCTTCGCGCGACGCCGAGTTCCAAGCGGAGCTTCAAGACGAAGCTGGTCGGGATCGAGGCCCAGGGCGGCACCGAACCGTCCGCCGCGCTCCAGCACGCGTTCTCGAGCCTTGCGCCGGTGCCGGACGAGATCCACTTCATGACCGACGGCCTGATTCCTCAGGGCATCCCCGAGCTTCTTCGGAACCTCAACGCGGGCCGCGTCCGCACGGTGATCCACACCTACGCGTTCGGCGAACGGGCGAGCGAGGTGATGCTCGAGGCGATCGCCTCCGAGCATGGCGGCAGATACCGCTTCGTTCCGGAGTGATGTCGATTCTCACTGCGCGGTGGTGCGGCCTTCGAGGATGGTGTCCTGGTAGAGGCCCGTCGCCGGCTCGATCCTGACCGGTGCGACGTCGTAGAGGAATCCTCGGCGGGCCAACGCCGCACGCACCGTGGCGAACGCCTCGAAGGAGTCCGCGTCGGCCTTGATCGAGACGACGTGCCGCAAGGGATCGAGCCCCGCCAGCGCACGGCGCCAGTCGCGGCTCCGCTCGAGCACCGCGGCACCGCCCTCGGGCACCGGCACGCCGCCATCCAACCGCAGGAAGGCCGCCCGATCGATGTGCTGTCCGCCGGCCCGCCAGCAGTAGTGGATCACCGCCTCGCTTCGCGGCCCGTCGACCGCCTGCTCGTTCCAGGTCGTCCAGCTCTCGCAGGGATGCGCTTCGGGCACCGACCAGTCGTTGAGCAGGTAGGCGCGGCCCTTCCAGAGGACCAGCTGGGCCGGAACTCGACCGGTGAGTTCGCGGCGCCGCGGCGTGCGGACGGTGACGTCGCGCGTCTCGCGGACGCTCGCGATCTCCTCCTCGAGGCGTCGTATCTCGGCCTCGAGCCGTGGACGATCCTCGGCTCGGCTCTCCTTGCTTCGATCGAGTTCGCCGAGCCTGGTTCGGATCGCATCGAGGCTCGCCTCGCGTCGCAGGAGTTCGAGTTCCGCGGCCTCGAGGGCTTCACGAGCGCCTTCGACCGTGGCGTCCTCCTCCTCGAGCGAGGCGAGGTCGAACTCGGCGATCCGCGCCTCGAGCGACTCGATCTCGAGGCGCCCGCTTGCCAGGAGCGGATCGTCCAGCACCGTCGGTGGCGCTTCGTCGGGCATCGCCTCCGTTCCGCGAACCGAGACGATGAGCGCGACGAGCATCGCGACGAAGATGAAGAGCCCGAAGATGTTGCAGATCGCGTCGAGCAGAAGGTCGAGCCCGTCGCCATCCTCGTCGCGGCGCCTCATGGTCGATCGCTCCGAGTCGGATCCGCATCGGATCTCGGCGACGGGAAGGCGTCCGAGGTGAAGCGGTCCTCGCCGACGAGATCGAGCCCAAGCACGACGTCGGCGTAGCGAGGGTCGTTGGCGATCGCCTCGAGCAGGGCGCGGTAGGTCGCGAGACCGCTCGGCTTGAGCACGAGGAGCAGGGTGCGGTCGCGCCAGTCGCGTCGGCTCGTGAAGACCTCGAGGATCCGCGAGGCCTGATCGCGAGGATCCGCGGCGGAGAGCGCGATCGGTGCCTCCCGCTCCTGATCGAACGAGATCACCGACCTCGCTGCGGCGAGTTCCGCGACCGTCGGCGGATGCGCCTCGTCCGGCGCGACGAGATAGACGATGCGCCGCCTCGCCTCGACGGCGGCGAGGTCCTCCTTCATCCGATCGCGCTTGGCGACGAGCGCTTCCGCGATCGCCTCATCCGCATCGAGCGATCCGACGCGGCGGCTCTCCGCCAGCGTCTCGTCGGCGGTCTCGATCTCGAGCCGAAGGCGGCGAAGGTCGCCGTCGAGGGCGCGAAGCCGGCTTCGGATGCGGGCAAGCTCCTCGTTGGGATCCTGCGCGAACCGCGCTTCGAGTTGCGCGAGCCGCTCGCGAAGCGACGCGGCCTCTTCGGCGACGCGGTCCTCCGGCTCGGACGGGATCGCGACCGGCGTCGAGCCGGCGGCGGCGGTCGCGGCGCTGGTGCCGACCTGCAGGATGAGCAGCAGCGTGATGAGGAGGGTGAGTCCGATCGTGCAGACCATCACGTCCTGGAAGGAGAAGAACGAGACCGGGCTGTCACGGCGTCCGCGGGCCATGGTGGAGTCCTCAGACCTCCTTCGCCGCGACGAGCCGGACTCGCGCGACGATCTCCGCCGTGGTGGCCTCGCGCACCTCGTCGAGGAAGGTCTCGTCCTGGCGTCGCACGAAGACCTGAAGCAGATGGATCGCCAGCGCCGCGACAAGTCCCTCGCCGGTGGTGACGAACGCCGTGTCGAGGCCGGCGATCACCTCGGTGAGCTGGGCGGTGATCGATTCGAGGGCGAGGCCGGGCTGTCCAAGCACGCCGCCGAATCGGGAGATCGCCGCGGTCAGACCGACGATGGTCCCGATGAACCCGAGCACCGGGATCGCCCAGACGAATCCCCGCACGAGCGTGTAGCCACCCTCGACGATGTTCTCGTCCTGCTCGGCGCGGGTCGCGAGCATCTCGTCGACGTCGGCGACTCGTCCCACGTTTCGCACGCTCTTCAGGGCGCGGAGCACGCGGGCGAGGTACATGAACCGCTCCGGCTCCTCGACGGAGGTCTCGATCGCCTCGATGAGACGCTCGGCGGTCGCGCTCGACACCGTGAAGCCCGGATCGGTCGGCATGAA
>JBMSXH010000279.1:0-4044 GCA_049425445.1 Phycisphaerales bacterium
TCGACACCCTGTACTTGGCGGCCGTGGCGGGCGCTGTCGCGATGGTGCTGATCCTGCGGCCGCGTCCCGGCGCGGCTCGAACCGCGGCGGTGCTCGTCGCGATCGCGGCGTTCGGAGCGATCCTCTCCGCCGGACTTCGGGAACTGGCCCCGGGCGACCCGGGAACACTGCTGCCGACGGTCTTCGGAGCGATCGCGGTGATCGCGGCGGTCCGGATGATCTCGCTCTCCCGACCGGTGCTCGCGGCCCTGCACTTCGTGGTGGTGGTGCTCGCGAGTTCGGCCATGTTCCTCCTGCTTCAGGCGGAGTTCATGGCGTTTGCGCTGATCATCGTCTACGCCGGCGCGATCCTGATCACCTACCTCTTCGTCCTCATGCTTGCCCGGCCCTCGCCCACCGATTCGTCGGAGGGCCCGTTCGACTACGACGCCCTGCCCCGCGAGCCGGTGGCGGCGTGCGTGGTGGGCTTCGTGCTGCTCGCCACGGTGTCCGGAGCGGTGGTCCGCGACGCGGATTCGATCCGAGGCGTGCTCGAGTCGCCCGCGGTCCGCACCGCGGCCTCGGTCGAGGCCTTCGAGGATCTCGAGTCGATGCCGAAGCTGCTCGACTCGATGGCCAGAGATCGCTTCCCCGGAAGCCTCGGCGTGGCCAGCGTCGAAGTCGCCGATGGTTCGACGAGACGGCTGCGGATCCGCGAGGTCGTCGAGCAGGACGCGCAGGGTGTCGAAACCTCGATGGTGGTGGCCGAGGCAGACGTCCTCTTCCCCGACGGCGAGCCCTCGGCCCCGTGGACGCTCTCGGTCGACGATCTGCCGGGCAACACCCGACTCGTCGGCATGAAGCTCGTCGCGAGCTTCCCGATCAGCCTCGAACTCGCGGGCGTGATCCTGCTGATGGCGATGTACGGCGCCGTGGTGCTGGCACGTCGACAGATCGAACTCGGCGAGGACGAGCGTCGCGAGGCGGCGGGCCTTCGTCCGCTCAGCGTCGACGACCGCGAGACCTCGGGCTCCGCGGGAGGTGCCGCGTGAACGGCCCGATCGCGATGATCGCGGCGATCGAGGCGGCGCTTCCCGGCGCGGTCGGTGGCGTGCTGCTCGTGAGCGCCCTGCTCTTCTCCATCGGGATGGTCGGCTTCCTGGTGCGTCGGAACATGATCATCATGTTCCTCTCGACCGAACTCATGTTCCAGGCCGCGGCACTCGCCCTCGTCGCGTTCGGCCGCATGCATCTGGACCTCTCCGGACAGGTCTTCGTGATCTTCATCCTCACCGTGGCGGCCGCCGAAGCGGCGTTGGCGCTGGGGCTGGTGGTGCTTCTCTATCGCCGACGCGAGACGCTGTCCGCCGACGCCTGGTCGGAGCTTCACGAATGATGTCGCTTCCGACGCTGCTCGCCGCCGGGGCCGTGGAGCCCGCGCAGATTCCGCTCGCCACCGAGGGCGCGGGCCTGACGTGGACCGGCCTCATCCTGCTGCTGCCGCTCTGCTCGATGCTGCTGTGCGCCGCCTTCGCGGCGATGCGGACCCGCTCGAAGCTGCCGGCGCTCGTCGCGGTCCTCTCGATCGGCGGCGCCTTCGCGACGGTGCTCGCGATGGCGTTCAAGCTCGACCTGACCCAGTCGCCGGTGATCGTCCACCTCTTCGACTGGATCAACTTCGGTTGGACCGCGTCGACCCCGGGTCCGCTGCGGGACGGCGAGGAGCTCTGGCGCGGCGTCGTCGCCGACTTCGGCTTCTACATCGACTCGCTGACGATCTTCTGGATGCTGTTCGTGACGGGGCTCGGAACCCTGATCGCGATCTACGCCAGCGAGTACATGGAGCAGGACCGCGGCGTCGGCTACTGCCGCTTCTTCTTCGGGGTGAGCCTCTTCATCCTCGCGATGAGTGCGCTCGTGATGGCGGACAACCTCGTCCTGCTCTACCTCGGCTGGGAAGGCGTCGGTCTCGCGAGCTACCTGCTCATCGGCTACTACTACAAGACGCCCGCCGCGGTCGCCGCCGCGAAGAAGGCGTTCATCATGAACCGCATCGGAGACGCCGGGCTCGCGCTCGGCATCTTCCTGACGTGGGTCAACTACGGCACCGTCGAGTACGGACCGCTCTTCGCGGCGATCCAGAACCCGCCGAGCGGCGCTGGCGGCTGGGACGCGATGGCGATCCCCTTCTGCCTGATGCTCGGCGCGTTCGGCAAGAGTGCCCAGGGTCCGCTCTTCACCTGGCTTCCCGACGCGATGGAAGGCCCGACCCCGGTCTCGGCGCTCATCCATGCCGCGACGATGGTGACCGCGGGCATCTATCTCATCGCCCGCACCTATCCGCTCTTCACCGCGGTCCCCGCGGCGATGGAGACGGTCACCTGGATCGGCGCGATCTCGGCGTTCGTCGCCGCGACGATCGCGATGTCCCAGTACGACATCAAGCGGGTCTTCGCCTATTCGACGATCTCGCAGCTGGGCTACATGTTCCTGGGGCTCGGCGCGATGTCGGCCTTCGGCGGCGCGTACCACGTCTTCACGCACGCCTTCTTCAAGGCGACCCTCTTCCTCACCGCCGGCGCCGTGATGCACGGCTTCGCGGGACAGCTCGACCTGCGGAAGATCTCCGGCATCCGCCGCCTTCCGGGATGGCGCGTCGTCTCGTGGACGATGTTCATCGGATGCCTCTGGCTGGCCGCGTTCCCCTTCACGAGTGCCAACTTCTCGAAGGACGCGTGCCTCGAGGCCGCGTTCGTGATGAACACGCCGAGCTACCGCGCCGCGGCCTGGGTCGGCCTGATCGCGGCGGGCATCACCGGCTACTACAGCTTCCGCGTCTGGTTCCGGGTGTGCTGCGGTCCGACGTTCTACACCCCCGGCGAGCACGGTCACGGCGGCGGGCACGACGATCATCACGGCCAGGACGACGCGCACGCGGCGCACGGCCATGACCACGACCACGGCGGCGAGTTCCACCCGCACGCGCCGAGGCTCGCGATCAACGGAGTGCTGCTGCTCATCGCCCTCGGCGCGGTGCTGACCGGCATTCCCGCCTACATCGCCCTCTCCGGCGGCGAGAACTGGGCCCAGCAGTCGATCGCCCACTCGAGCGCCGTGCAGGGCGACTTCCTCGGCGACCACGGCGACGCGACGGTGCTCGGCATGAATCCGCACCTCGGGGTGATGGTGCTCGGCGGCGCCTTCGGCATCGCGGGCATGATCCTCGCGGCGTGGTTCCATCTGCTGAATCGCCAGGCCGCCACGAACCTCCGCAACGCCCTGCTCGCCTCGCCGGCCACCCGATGGCTGCCGACCATGCTCGAGCGGAAGTGGTACGTCGACGAGATCTATCACACGCTGATGACGCTGCCGGCGTGGTTCGCCAGCCACTTCCTGCACTTCACGGACAAGCACTTCGTCGACGGCTTCCTCGTGAACGGCCTCGGCCGGATCCCGCCGCTCGTCGGCCGGATCTTCCAGCCGCTCTACAACGGTCGTCTGCAGGGATACGCCGTCACGATGTCGATCAGCCTCGGGCTGGTGCTCGCGTGGGTGCTCTGGACCTGGCTCCTGGGCGATGCGGCCGCCGCCGCGGAGGTCCTTCCGTGACGCTGCTCGCCCTGCTGCTCGTGCCGATGGCCGCGGCACTCGCCATCGCGATCGCGCCCCAGCGGCTCGCCGCCGCGATCGCGACCGCCGGCTCCCTGGCCGCCGCCGCCATCGCGGTCGTGGCCGCGGTCCAGTTCCCTTCGTGGACCAGCGAGGCCTTCTGGCCCGACGCGGCGGGCCCCGCTGTGTTCGAGTCGCTCGGCGTCTCGCTCGAGCTGGGGCTCGACGGCGTGAGCATGCTGATGGTGCTGCTCACGGTGCTGCTCGTGGTGGTCTCCGTGATCGGCTCCTACACCGCGATCGACCATCGCCTTCGCGAGTACTACGCCTGGTTCATGGTGCTCGAGAGCTGCCTGCTCCTCGCGTTCATGGCCCGCGACGCGGTGGTCTTCTACATCGGGTACGAGTTCACGCTCGTGCCGATGTTCTTCCTGATCTCGATCTGGGGAGGACCGG
>JBMSXH010000280.1:0-4021 GCA_049425445.1 Phycisphaerales bacterium
CGTTGTCGACGGGCAGCGGATCGCTCGCCTCGCCGCGGGTCCACGCCTTGATGCGCGGCAGCAGCACCTCGACGATCACGATCTTGAGGCATGCCGCCACCGGAATCGACAGCAGCATGCCGTAGATCCCGGCCATCGCACCGCCCGCGAGCACCGCGACGAAGATCGCCAGCGGCGAAAGATCGGTCGCCTTGCCCGCGATCACCGGCGTCAGGATGTATCCCTCGAAGAGTTGGACGATCCCGAAGACGACGCTCGGCCAGAGGATCACCGCGCCCCATCCCATCCGCTCGGCCTCCGGAAGCCCCGCGTTCTCGAGGGCCAGCAGTCCGATCGCGAGCGGAACGCCCACCCCGCCGAGATACGGGACCGCGCACAGCACGCCCGTGATCGCGCCGAGCAGGATCGCGTACGGCACGCCCACGATCAGCCAGCCGATCGCGAGCATCGTGCCCATGATCACGCTGATGACGATGCGGCCGCGCACGAAGCCGGCGACCGCGTTGTCCATCTTGCGGAAGAGCTCGAAGGTGCGGGGCCGCGCCGGCTCGGGCACGAGGCTGCCGAGAAAGTCGATCGTCGACGGGTAGGAGACGCTGAAGTAGTAGAAGTAGAACGGGATCAGCACGAGCGCCAGCAGGAAGGCGAAGGTGCCGATCACCGCCTCGTAGAGGGTCCGAAGCCCGCTTCCGGCAAGCCCGAGCATCGACCACGAGCGAGGCGAGTCGGCGGCCTGCAGCACCGGCCGCGCGTCGGCCTCGAGCGTCGGATCGACCTCGATCTCGACCGGGCGTTCGCCATCGGCCTTCGGCGGCTCCGACTCGGCCGGCGCTTCGTCGGAGGACGTCTCGCGGTGCGAAGGCTGTGTCGCCGGCACCTCGACCTCGCCGTCGCGCCCGATGGGATGACCGAAGATCCACGCGGCGCCTCGCCGCGCATCGGACTGGTACTGATCGGGAAGTTGATCGATCAGCTCGACCGCCCGCGCCTCGACCTTGCCCGATCGCAACGTCTCGATCAGCGAGACCGCCTGACCGATGGCGAGCGGCGTGGCGAGGGCCAGCGCGAGCACCAGCGTGCCTCCGACGACGGTGAGGATCCCGACCGCCGCCACGGGTCGAGGGCACCAGCGGAAGCGGCTCAGCCAGCGAACGAGCGGCTCGAACAGGTACGCGAGCAGCAGGCCCAGCAGGAGCGGCACCGTGACGGCGCTGAGCTTGTAGCCCAGCCAGAAGACGCCGAACACGCCGAGTCCGAAGACGATGTCGCGGATGCCCTGGATCTGCCAGAGTTGAAGTCGACGGAAGGCGTCGGCCATCGTCGGGGCTTCGCGAGAGGAGTTGGACGGCTCGGAGTCGGGCATCGTGGGGGGACCGGGCTCAGGAGACTCGACGAACCGCCGTCGTTGCTTCTCTCCTCTCCTTTCTACTCACCACTTACTCCTTACTCCTTACTCCTCACTCCTCTCTTCTCTCTCCGTCTCCTCTTCTCCTCCTCTCCTCCTCTCCTCTTCTCACCCCCTCACCTGCCGCAGGATCTGCTCGCGGGCGAAGACCTCGTCGAAGTCGTAGACGCCGCGGAAGTCCTCGAGGGTGTCCTCGGCGGTCTTCGACATCATGCCCTGCTCGATCATCGCGAACACGATGCGGCCGAAGTCGTCGGTCCGCAGCACGTTCCAGTGCCGCAGGACCGTCGGGGCGAGCAGCCCGTACTGCTGGATCGCGAAGTCGCGCAGCCCCAGGCACAACTGCTGACCGCTGACGTGGCTGCCCTCGTCCGACTGCAGGCCGCCGTACTCGGCGATCCGCTCGACCGTGTGCCCGAGGCCCTGCTGCACGAACTGGAAGGCTTCGCGCGGATAGGGGCCGGCGTTCTTGGCGACCTGCGTCCAGGCGTCCTGCTGCGGATCCATCGTGGATCGAGACTCCGAAGAGGGAGGCGTCTCGCGGCGGGTCCCTTCGACCTGAAGGGCCGTCGACGAGCGGGCGATGCTAGCACTCGACTCGGTCTATCGGCGCGGACGCGGCATTCGGCTCACATGCGGCGAACTCGCATCGAACCACCGCCACGGACGATCCGCCCACGGCCCGACGTCGCCGAGCCCGATGCGGGCGGTGCAGGCGACCGTGGCCGGCGAGGCTCCGGTCTCGATCCAGAGGCCCGCTCGACGCTCGAGACGCCTTCCGTCGTGCGTCCGATCGATCGCGAGCGCCGCCGCGAGGCGACCCGGCCCGCGGCAGAGGTCCCGATCGCGAACGTCGCCGCGAAGGCGACGCATCGTCTCGATCCCCTCGATCGGTTCGAGCGCGCGGATCAGCACCGCCTCGCCGTCGCCCGCGCGCCCCGAGACGACGTTCACGCAGTGGTGCATCCCGTAGATCAGGTAGACGTAGGTCGCGCCGCCGGCGAGGAACATCGACGCGTTGCGCGGCGTGCGGCGCCCGCCGCGGGAGTGGCTGCCGCGGTCGTCGCCGCCGGGATAGGCCTCGGTCTCGACGATGCGTCCCGCCACCCGCACGCCGTCGATCTCGCGGACCAGCATCGCCCCGAGCAGCGTCGGGGCCAGTTCCAGCGCCGACGCCCCGAAGCCGCGGAAGAGCGCACGCTTCATCGAGCTCGCTCGCCCGTGATCCAGCGAGGAGGAACGATCCACTCCGGCCTCGACTCGGTGTCGATCGCAGCCATGAGCCAGGCATCGCCATCGCCCGGCGGCGGCGTGTTCACGGCGGCAACCTCGATCGACAAGACGCCCTCCGGAGACGCCCCGCGCGCCAGCACGACGCGGTCGCGGTCCTCGCCGAGGAGCGCTGCGCCGTGCACGGTCGCCATCGCAAGCAGCAGCCTCGGCTCGACGCGATCCCGCCGATGGAGCACGCGCATCTCGTCGAGCACGCTCAACCGGTCGCTCGTGTCGAGGCAGATCAGGCTGTCGGTGCCGAGGGCCACCGGCACGCCGCGAGCAAGCAGTTCGCGATACCGATGCGGAGACCGCCCCGCGACGGGATGGCCGAAGTAGGCGCTCGCTCGCGGGCAGTAGACGAGGCCGAGCGGTCGCGACGCATCGCGGCTCGTCGCCGCGAGGGTGTCGAGATCGGCGTCGTCGAGGTAGTTGCCGTGGGCGATCGCCGCGCCCGAACGAAGGAGCCTCGACGCCAGACGCTCGATGGGCGAGGTGCTCCATCCCCGCAGGGACTCGCTCCAGGCCCCCACCACCCGCAGGAGATCCGCCAGCGGTCCGCCGCCCGAGCGGGAGAACTCGAGCTCCTCGACCGTCTCGGAGAGATGCGTCGCGAGCGGCAGCCCCAACGACGCCGCGGCCTCGAAGAGTCGATCGCCGCAGGAATAGGACGCGTGGGGCGAGATGCCGAGGCGGGTCGGGCCCGGGAACTCGATCCGGCTTCGAAGCGACTCGACGAACTCGCACCCAGCCGGCTCGGCCCTTCCGATCCCGAAGACCTCGAGGTACGACACCCCGCGGACGCCGTGGGCTCGCAGCGACTCGAACGCCGCCAGCCCGCGATTGCCCGCGATGTCGCCGACGATCGCGGTGCCCCCTTGGAGGCAGGCCTCGACCCCGTGCCGCACCGATTCGGCGACCGCCTCGGGCTCGGACGGGCGTTCGCGCCGCACCATGTCCGCCCACGCCTTGAAGCCGGCTCCGGCGTCGAACGGACGCGGCCCCAGGCTCGTCAAGTCCAGATGCGCATGGGCGTTGACGAGCCCGGGCACGATCACCCCGCGCGGCCGACGCACGGTCTCGCGGCCGTCGGTGGCTCCGATCTCGGCGGGCGACGCAACCGCTTCGACCACGCGGTCGCGGTCGAGCAGGAGCACCGCCGGCGCCACCACGCGATCGGCATCCGCGACCGCAGCCGCCTCGATGCGAAGCGGGCATCGCGATGAAGGTTCGATGGGAGGCGAAGCCGACACGCCGTGACGGTACACTCCGCCCGCCGCGGCGGAGACCCACGCGTCTTCGGCCGCGGACCGATCGGACTGCTCGAATCACGCGACGCCGGCA
>JBMSXH010000281.1:0-3995 GCA_049425445.1 Phycisphaerales bacterium
GACCGCATACCAGTCGCCCGCCACGCGGGTCCAGCGCATCTCGGCGCCGACGAGTTCATCGGGGCCCTTCGGCAGCCAGCCCCAGTATCCGGTGTCCAGGAAGCCGCTCCCAGCAACCTCGAAGAGCGCGACCTCGACGACGCGCATGCCGGGCGGCGGCTCCGAACCGGGGCGAAGGAGCGCTGCGGGATTCTCGACCGCCGCCTTGAACCGCTCACCCAAGGTCGGGTCGGCGGCGAGATCGCGATCCGACACGACGTTCACGATCCACGCGTTGGCCCGACCCCGCTGCGGCCAACCCTCGGGCGGCGCATCCTGCGTGAAGAGCCAACATCGATCGAATCGATCGATGCCGTACCACCCGGCGGAGGAACCGCTCGGCATCCTCTGGCTCGGCGACGCCTCGAACTGCGCTCGCCACCCTTCGAGCCTCCCGGAGGCCGCGAGGAACCCGAGTCGAAGCGGCAGCGTGGTGTTCGCCAACGCGACACCGACACACGCGATCGTCGGCGCCGTGATCCAGCCCCACTCCCGCGCCGCGATCGGTCCCGGACCGCCGAGACGCAGACGAACCTCGATCCGAGTCAGGATCTTGAGGACCAAGACGACCGCCAGCGACAAGAGCATCGCCGCCGAACCCATCTCCGCGAGGAAGTTTCCCGCCGGAACGCTGCGGTCGAACCAGAGCACGACCACGGCCAGCACGATCGCCGCATGCAACCAACGGCCGCAGCGCATGAAGAGCCGCTCGATCCAGACCGGACGGCCTCGCCACCAGGTTCGCGGGTTCTCCGGATCGAAGGCACGCCCGCACTCGGGGCAGCGCGTCGACGCGTCGGTCAGATCGTGAAGGCAGCCGAGGCAGACCCTCCGAACCGCGATCCGCTCGCGGTCCGCACGGTCGAATCGCGGTGTCGACTTCATCGAACGTGAATGTACCGGCATCGGACACTCCGCCGACACTGGCGGCATGCGCACGCTCATCTGGTGGGTGATCCTCGCCGCCTCCGTGTCCTCGACCGGCTGCAATCCATTCCTCGCCAACTACTCCGGCGAACGGTGGCCACCGCTCACGTCGGCCGAAGTCGTCATGCAGCCTCCGAGCCCAGACACCGCCCGGTGGATCGGCCGCGCCGACTTCACCAGCACCGGTCGGTTCCACGACTCGGATGCGATCGCGGCGGCGGAAGAGGTCGGCGCGAACCTCGTCGAGTGGAGCGACCGCGATCTCGGCAAGACGTTGCAGTGGACGAACGAGCCGGTCTACGTGAACACCTGGCAAGGCAACGCCTTCGGCTGGGGTCCCTATGGCAGGGGTTGGGGCGGCACGATGACCTCGGTGCCGGTGCCCGTCGTCGAGGAGCAGTACCGCTATCAAGCCCGCTTCTACCGCTCGAAGTCGTTGGGCGGCGAACCGGTCTCGAACACCGACGGGCACCGTCCTCCGGCGGCGGTCCCGGCTCCCACGGCGGCGACGAAGCCTGCGACTCCGTAACGCAATCTTGACAGTCGTGACGCATCGAGGATCGGCTTCGAGCGGAAGATCCCCCGCCATGAAGAAGACCCGAGTCGCCCTCGCACCGCTCGCCTCGACCGTCCTGCTGACCGCGTGCTCGAATCCGTTCCTCGAGCACTACCAGGGCGAACGATGGCCGAAGACCTCCTCGGCCGAGGTCGTGCTCGAGACGCCGCCCGCTTCGGACGTCCGCTGGATCGGCCACTCGAACTTCGACTCCTTCGATGCGGTGACGAGCTCGCAGGCGATCGCTGCGGCCGAGACCGTCGGCGCCGATCGCGTCGAGTGGCACGACCAGAACCTCGGACTCCGAAAGCAGTGGACGAGTTCCCCGGTGCTCTGGAACCAGTGGGACGGCCAGATGTTCAATCCGGCGGTTCCGATCGAGCGGAACGAACGGCGCTACGAGGCCCGCTTCTATCGATCGAAGTCGCTCGGAGGCCGTGTGATCTCCGGCGAATCGGAGTCGCCATCGGCCGGCAGTGCCGACGAGCCTTCCGCCAAGGACTCCTGAGCCCAGCGGGAGTTCGAGGCCGCCCGGCGGTCAGTAGGTCTGCAGGTCGAAGCCCCACTCCGCGAGGGGATCGCGCACCTTCCACGTGACGCGAACCTGACGAAGCGCCTCGATCGCGCGCTCACGACCATCGGAACCGAGCGGGGCTTCCCAGTGCGCGAGCAGCATGCCAAGGCACGCTCGCTGCTGCGCATCGGTGCTCTCGGCGAGCGCTCGGCGGACGGGGCCTGCAGCACGCGGCCCGATCAAGTCGAGCGCCACCATGCCCATCAGCGCGTCGTAGCTTCTCCAGTTGTCCTCGAGCGCCTCGATCAGCGGCGCCGCGTGCACCTCGATCGGGAGCACGCCCGGAACGCGGGCGAGGAAGTACGCGGCCATGAAGCGAGCCGTCTCGTCCTGAGGCGTGCCCGGCTCGCAGTCGAAGCACCGCTCCGGGCTGATCGGACGCGACGCCTTCTCGAAGCGGTCGAGCAGGAACGCCACCGCCTCTGCGGCGAAGCGCTCGATGAACCGGACGGAGTCGAGGGTGTTCAGTTCGCCGGGAATCCAGCCGCTCCCGACGTAGCCGCGGTACTGGATCGCCTCGTCGACCGAGACCTCGAGCAATCGAAGCGTCGGGGTCAGCGGCGGCCGGTCCTTCGGCCAATGCAGGATCGCCTGCTGAAGAAGCCCGGCCGCGACGTTCGCGGCCTGCCGATCCGGCGACTCGAGCGCGGGCCACAGCGCCGCGACCGCATCGGAGGACCGTTCGGAGTCCTGCACCCGATCGAGCAACTCGCCCGCCGCGGCAGAGGCATTCCAGTTGATCCAGTCGTCCTCGAGCCAGACGACGAGCTCCTCGCTCGAGGCGTCACGCGCGAGGGCCCGCCACTCGCTCCACGAAAGCGGAAGGCCGCTGCGTGGGTCGTCCGCGTCGTTGGCGGCGACCACCGACGCCAGCGATGCGGCGAACACCAGCATCATCGTCCGAACCGCGGAGGCCGAAGTCTTCGAACCCGGATTGATCGTGGTCATGCGTCACGCCTCCATGCGTGATGCCGTGGCGAGCGGCACCCCGGTTCTAACGCGCGACGACCTGGATCCAAGCGCGAAGTTCGCGATCGCTGGCAGATTTCTTCACGCGAGCGAAGCGGCCTGAAGAGGCCCGTCGCGGCGGCTTCATCTGAGGCCTTGGACTCGCGAGGCCACACCGATCGGACGCGCGATCCACGTGGGGATCGAATGCGCCCGCGACCCTGCCCTCCGTCAGGCCGTCCGAGGAGTCGCCCCCCCGGCGTGCTCGCGCGCCGAATCCTCGCGCGGCCCGGTGCCATGGACGAAGCCGCCCTGCCTCGCTGGCCTCGCGCCTGGGTGGACGCCGCGGGCGCCGTGGGGCTTGCGCAGGGCAGGCAGGTGTCCCCGCTTCGGCTTGAGGAGGGCTCGGCGCGTGAGGAGCTTGAGGTGATCTCTCGCTTTGGGGTTGAGCCGTCGCTTGGTGAGGGTGAGGGAGAGGTTGAGCCCCTCGTGTGCGCGCTGATCGCTCGCGCTGATGACCCATCGCCTCGGGAGGGGGCTTCACGCCTCCTCGCCCTCGCGCGGCTCACGGAGGGGGGGGCGCTGCAGGTGGTGCGCGGGGTTGTGTACTCGGGGGAGTGAGCGGCGCTCTGGGGGCCCGCTGAGTGACTCGCTGAGGGGCGCGCTGAGGCGCTCTGCGCGGTAGCGGCCAAGGTGGGCGCGCATCAGGCGCGGGTCGCTGAGGCGATCACCGCCGAGATGGGCAAGCCCTATGTGGAGGCGATGGTTGAGGCGGGGTCGGTGAAGAGCAAGATCGAGGGCACCATCGCCCAGCTCTCCCACACCCTCCCCCCCGCCCCCCCCGGCGCCCCCGGCGAGCAGCGCTTCCACCCCCTCGGCGTTGTGGCGGTGATCGGCCCCTTCAACTTCCCCGTCCACCTCCTCAACACCCACGTGATCCCCGCCCTCCTC
>JBMSXH010000282.1:0-3978 GCA_049425445.1 Phycisphaerales bacterium
AGTTGCCGTCGAGCGAGTCGAAGGCCGGGTCGTCCTGCGAGACGCCGCCGCCCATGAGGTGGAGCAGCGCGTTCTCGGTGCCGCTGATCTTCGGATCCGAGGCGAGGATGTCCTCGGGCACCACGCCCGGATAGAAGCCGAACTCCTGCCGGAACGCCTCGCAGGCCTTGGCGAACTCCTCCATGATGGCGGAGGTCTGCGTGCTCTTGGCCCGCTCGTTCACCTTGCCAAGCGCCGGGAGCAGGATGCCGATCAGCAGCACGATGATGCCGATCACGACGAGCAGTTCGGTGATCGTGAAGCCGCGCCGGCTCGTGGCGGCGGCATGGGGCGGGCGGGACTCGGTCATGAGGACTCCTTGAACACGCGGACGGGGCCGCCTTGGGCCGTCGTGGCACGCCGGGGCGGCGTCCGTCGGTTCTTCAGGATACGGATCGGGACGGCGATGCGGTTGCCCTTCTCCCCATAGGGGGATCTGCCCGGAGGCGAGCGGACCCGCGCGCCTCAGGCGGGGAACCGGGAATCCGAGGCCGATTCGGGATGCCGGGTGCGGATGCGGTGGAGCGCCGCATACGCGGCGGCCGAGACCGCGGTGGCGAGGTTCAGGCTCCGGGCCTCCGGACGGCGGACCATGGGCAGTCGAAGCCGGTGCTCGGGTCCGAAGCACGCGTCGATCCAGGCATGGACCTCGGGGCCGGCACCGGAGGTCTCCCGCCCGAACAGCAGATGGTCGCCCGGCTCGAACTCGGCGTCCCACAGCGATCGATCCGCCTTGGTGGTGAACAGCCATACGCGTGGCGGTCGCGTCGCGGTGTAGCCCTCGAAGGACGCGTGCTCGCACCAGTCCAGATGCGGCCAGTAGTCGAGGCCGGCTCGGCGACACGCCTTCTCGGAGAGGTCGAAGCCGAGTGGATGGATCAGATGCAGCCTCGCCCCGATCGCGAGGGCGGTGCGTCCGATGTTGCCGGTGTTGTTGGGGATCTCCGGACGATCGAGGACGAGATGGAGCCACGGCGGGGCGGCGCCGGGCGCGTCCGCCGGAGCATCGGACGGTCGATGGCTCACCGAACGCCATCCCGCCGACGTGGATCGGATTCGGGCACCGATCGCGTCGCTCTTGCCGATGGACCCGGTCGCGCACTACGCTTCGCGATCCTCCTCCACTCGCCCCTCGCGAAGCCCTCGGCCTCGCGGCTCCCGGAACCCGACGCCATGATGCCAGTCCTGCTCGCCAACGCCATGTGGCTCGTCCTGGTCGGTGGCTTCGGAGTGCTGTTCATCATGCAGGCCAAGGCCGATCGAGCGAAGGGACGCAACCCGGGCGGCGACGACTGAACCGGCTTCGGGCCACGGTCGACGACAACGCCCCCGACAGGGCTCGAACCTGTGACCTTGAGTTTAGGAAACCCACGCTCTATCCAACTGAGCTACGGGGGCGGTCGACCTCGGCGTCGAGATCGACCCGTGGGGCCGACTCGGTTCCGCCGCGGTCAATGCCGATAGGTGGACTCGAACCACCGACCTGAGGTTTATGAATCCTCCGCTCTAACCAGCTGAGCTATATCGGCAACGGGGCGGGAAGCGTAGTCGGGCGGCGGGGGTCCGACAAGGGATCACCGAGCGGTCGAGGCCGTCCGTCGAACCGCGACTCCGAGGCAAGTTCCGGGGAGGGTTCGGTCAGCTCTTCGGCTGCCGCATGACCATGCGGAAACCCAACTGCCGAGCGAGCGGCCGAGAGACCTGCCGGACGCGTTCGGTGAGTTGCCGCACCCCGCGCAGCGAAAGCGTCGCCTCCTGCATCGCGCCGAGGAGGTAGACCTCGAAGCTCGCCGAAAGCAGCCAGTTGATGTCGGTGCGATAGCCCGACACCGCGAGGGCTCTGGTGCGCTTCAGGAAGGAGGTGAGATTGCGCGGCGAGCAGTGCAGCGTCTTGCAACTGCCGAAGTGGATCAGCCGGTCGTGGCAATGCCCTTCGAGCCGATCCGCGATGGCGTCGAGGCTGACGCGTCCCTTGGTCTTGCGGCGATCGCCGACGAAGAGGATGTTCGGATTGCCGTGGAACGCCAGATAGAGGATCGGGAAGTCCGCGTACTTCCGCTGCGTCCAGCTTTCGAGCGCGTGATCGAACTCCTCGCGCGTCCCGATGGAGCGATGCGTGTACCGCAGGTTGGGATACGCCTGCGCAAGCAATTCGAAGATGGGCCGCACCGTCGAGGGCTTCTTCGGGTCGCCCCACCAGTCGCCTTCGAGGCAGTAGATGTTCTTGAGCACGGCGTGGGACCCTGCGGTGCCGCGGGACCGGCGGGTCCGGAGCGGGGCGGCGGAGCGTACGCCTCCCCCGGACGATCGCCAAGGGTTCCGGCGGAAAGGCCGGAAGATCCGGCCTCGGCCCCGAAAACGGCCTCGCGGAATCCCGGGGCTCAGCCCCGAGGGCCAGCCGAGGCGCCCGCGGGACGGAGCCACCGTCGGACGGCCTGCGGCAGGTCTCCGTTCGAACTCGCCTCCGCCATCGCCGCCGCGAAGAGCCCCATGAAGAGCGGCTGCGGCGAGAGCGGGCGACTCGTCAGTTCGGGATGGAACTGCGTGCCCACGAAGTAGGGGTGCACCGCCTGCGGAAGTTCGAGCACCTGCATGATGGGGTGCTTGGGATGGCGACCCGAGAAGCGGAGGCCGCCCGCCTCGAGTGCCTCGATGAACGCGGGCTCGACCTCGTACCGATGCCGGAACCGCTCGTGCACCGAGGTCTTGCCGCCGTAGAGGAAGCTAGCGAGGGATCCCGCTGCGAGGTCGACCTCGTGGCCGCCGAGCCGCATCGTGCCGCCCATGATCCCCTCGAGCTTCTTCTGCTCGGGGAGTTCCGAGATCACCGGATGCGGCGTTCGGGGATCGAACTCGGTGCTGTGGGCCTTCTCGAGCCCCAGCACGTGCCGGGCGTACTCGATGACCGCGACCTGGAAGCCGAGGCAGATGCCGAGATAGGGGATGCCACGGGTCCGCGCGTGTTCGACGCAGAGGATCTTGCCCTCGACGCCGCGGGTGCCGAAGCCGCCGGGCACGATCACCGCCTGCACGCCCTCGAGGGCCTGCTCTGCGTCGGCGGCCGAGGTGATCTCCGAGGTCTCGAGCCAGCGGATGTCGATCGAGGCGCCGAGGGCGACCCCGCAGTGCTCGACCGCCTTGTCGATCGAGGCGTACGCATCGCGAAGCGCCGCATACTTGCCGGTGATGCCGAGGGTGACGGTGCGGCTGCGCGGCGCGGCGAGCCGCGCGTTGAAGTCGCTCCACCGCACACGGGCCTTGTCCTCGTGCGACTGGTCCACCCGATCGTGCAGGCCGAGGATCGAGAGGATCTCGCGATCGAGTCCGCCCTGCCGCATCGCCTCGGGGATCTCGTAGATCGACTCGCGATCGTGCATCGAGAAGATCCGCCGCATCGGCACGTTCGAGAAGAGCGAGATCTTCTCCATCACGGTGCGGGTGATCGGGTTCTTCGCGCGGCATGCGACGATGTGCGGCTGCACGCCGGCCTCCATCAGCCGCTTGATGCCGAGCTGCGCGGCCTTCGACTTCTGCTCGCCCAGGATGCTCGGCTCGAGGATGTAGGTGAGCGCGACGAAGCAGGTCGACTCGGGTCCCTCCTCGAAGGCGAGCTCGCGCAGCGCCTCGATGTAGAAGCCGTTCTCGTAGTCGCCGGCGGTCCCGCCCACCTCGACGAACACCACGTCGCAGGGCCTGCCGCCGTTGCCGGTCATCGCCAGCGAGCGCAGGCGCATCTTCACGGCGCCCGTCACGTGCGGGATCATCTGCACGTCGCGGCCGAGGTAGCCGCCGCGGCGCTCGCGCTCGAGGATCTCCGTGTAGATCTGGCCGGCGGTGACGAAGTTCCTCCGCGAGAGGTCCTGGTTCAGGACCCGCTCGTAGGTGCCGAGGTCCATGTCGGTCTCGAGCCCGTCGTCGAGCACGAACACCTCGCCGTGC
>JBMSXH010000283.1:0-3975 GCA_049425445.1 Phycisphaerales bacterium
CGAGGTGGTCTGGTGCAGCAGGCCGCGCCAGGCGAGTTCGTCGAGGAAGTTCAAGGCGGTGGACTCGGGCATCGAGGGGAGGAATCGTACCGGTGTTGCAATCGTGGTCCGTAGGATCCGAACGATCGGGTTCATCGGCTCGTCCGCCCCCAGCGCCTCAGCCCCCGGAGACCCACGCCATGCGTTCCCACCAGGTCGACTACCAGATCCACGGCGACGATCTGCAGTTCGTGGAGATCACCCTCGACCCCGGCGAGACCGTGATCGCCGAGGCGGGCGCGATGATGTTCAAGAATCCCGCGATCGGGATGGCGACCCGGATGGGCGACGGCTCCTCGCCGAACTCCGGCTTCCTCGGCAGCCTGCTCGGGGCGGGCAAGCGGATGCTCGCGGGCGAGGGGCTCTTCATGACGCACTTCACCCACGGTGGCGCCGGCAGGGCGACGGTCGCCTTCGGGGCGCCCTATCCGGGGAAGATCGTGGCGGTCGATCTCGCGCAGGTCGGCGGCCGGTTCCTCTGCCAGAAGCAGTCGTTCCTGTGCGCGGCGATGGGCACGTCGATCTCGCTCGCGTTCACGAAGCGATTCGGCGCCGGGCTCTTCGGCGGCGAAGGGTTCATCCTCCAGAAGCTCGAGGGCGACGGCCTCGCCTTCGTGCACGCGGGTGGCGCCGTGATTCGACGAGAACTCGCCGCCGGAGAAACCCTGCACGTCGACACCGGCTGTCTCGTGGGCTTCGTCGACGGCATCGACTACGACATCGAACGCGTGCCGGGAATCGGCTCGATGCTCTTCGGCGGCGAGGGGCTCTTCTTCGCGAGGCTCACCGGCCCGGGCAGCGTCTACCTGCAGTCGCTGCCCTTCAGCCGAATGGCCGACCGCATCCTCGCTGCGGCCCCGAGCGCCGGCGGCAAGGCGCAGGGCGAGGGGTCGATCCTCGGCGGGATCGGCAGGATCCTCGACGGCGACAACCGCTGACGAGAGGCCATCGCACCGCGCCCTCGGGCCGCGTGCCGAACGGACTCAGCCGGCCGCGACCGCGGCGGACTTCTTCTCGATGTCCGCAAGCAGGTCCGCCCAGCTCTTGTCGAAGGAGTCGCGCCCCTCGACCTGCAGCTGCGCGCCGAGCCCCGCGACATCGACGCCCGCGGCGGCGATCTTCGCGAGCATCGCCTCGCAGTCGCCACCGTCGTCGCGCTGCGGAGCCCCCACCGCGGTCAGGGCCGCGGTCGCCTCGAGCGTCTCCTCGGGCATGGTGTTGACGGTGTCGGGCGCCGCGAGCGCCGTCACGTAGTAGGCCCCGGCGAGGCTCGGGTCCTTGACGCCCGTCGACGCGAAGAGCAGCCGCTGCGGACGGGCACCGGCGGCCTTCAGCTTCAGGAAGCGGTCCGACTTCTTGAGATCGACGAACGCCTTGAAGCACTGCTCGCCGACCGCGATGCCCAGCCGATTGGCGAGCTCCGCCGGCAGCTTCGACGCGCTGGCCTTGTCCCATCGCGAGATGAAGAGCGACGCCACCGAGCAGACCTTGAGGTCGAGCCCCTCGGCGAGACGTCGCTCGAGACCCTTGAGGTAGGCGTCGGCCGCCGCGAGATACTGCGTGCGGTCGAAGAGCAGCGTCACGTTGACGGGAATGCCCTCGTAGGTGAGCTGCTCGATCGCGGGCAGACCCTCGGGCGTGCCGGGCACCTTGATGAAGAGGTTGTTGCGGCCCGCGGCGGCGTGCAGTTCGCGGGCCTGGGCGAGCGTCGCCTGCGTGTCGTTGGCGAGCAGCGGCGAGACCTCGAGCGAGACCCATCCGTCCACCCCGTCGGTGTCGCGATGCACGCCGCGGAAGAGGTCGGCGGCACGGGTCAGGTCCTCGATCGCGAGCTTGAAGAAGAGCTTCTCGCCGGAGAGCCCCTGGTCGAGCAGCGTCCGGATCGAGGTGTCGTAGGCGTCGCCGCCCGCGATCGCCTTCTGGAAGATCGTGGGGTTGGAGGTGAGGCCCGTCACCGCCCAATCCGAGATGTACTTCGCGAGCACGCCTTCGTCGAGCATGGTGCGGGTGATGTTGTCCACCCAGATGCTCTGGCCGAGACGATGGACGAGGACGGTGCCGGGAGTGGAGGCGGCCATGGGAGTTCCTTCGGAAGATCGCGATCGATCGCGATGCGCGGGTGACGGATCGGGTCGCTCGTCCGGAAGCGGCGAGCACCGCCGAGGCGACGAGACGAGGCGAGTATAACCCTCGCTTCCCGCGGCTCGCAGCGCCGCCTGCCCACGCGAACAGCCACGCGAATTCTCCGGAGATCTCCCGATGCCCCGCTCCGCCGCCAAGCCCGTCCGAATCGACCGAACCCCGGAGTGGAAGGCCCTCGCGGCCCATGCGAAGAAGACGCGCGGCCGCACGCTCGCCGACCTCTTCGCGAAGGATCGGCGCCGCGCCGATCGGTTCACCGTCGAAGGCGCGGGGCTGCGGATGGACTACTCCAAGCATCACGTCGATGCGGACACCATGAAGCTGCTGCTCGCGCTGGCGAAGCGTGCCGGCCTCAAGGAGCGGATCGCCTCGATGTTCAAGGGCGAGAAGATCAACATCACCGAGCATCGGGCGGTGCTGCACGTGGCCCTGCGGGCGCCGAAGGGCAGCGTGATCAAGGTGGACGGCGAGAACGTGGTCCCCCAGGTCCACGAGGTGCTCGGCCGCATGGGCGCCTTCGCGAAGCGGGTCCGCGGCGGCACGTGGAAGGGCGCGACCGGCAAGCGGATCCGCAACGTCGTCAACATCGGGATCGGCGGCAGCGACCTCGGGCCGGTGATGGCCTACAAGGCCCTCGTCCACTACAGCGACCGCTCGATGAACTTCCGGTTCGTCTCGAACGTCGACGGCACCGACTTCGTCGAGGCGGTGCGCGACCTCGATCCGGCCGAGACGCTCTTCATCGTCAGCTCGAAGACCTTCACCACCCTCGAGACCATGACCAACGCGCACACGGCGCGGAAGTGGCTGCTGGCTGGACTCAAGAAGGCGTCGGGCGGCAAGAGCCTTCCCGCGAACGCGACCGCCCGGCACTTCGTCGCGGTCTCGACCAACGACAAGGAGGTCGAGGCGTTCGGCATCGACACCGCCAACATGTTCGGCTTCTGGGACTGGGTGGGCGGCCGCTACTCGATGGACTCCGCGATCGGCCTGAGCACGATGCTCGCGATCGGGCCCGAGCGATTCGCCGAGATGCTGCGTGGCTTCCACGCGATGGACGAGCACTTCCGCACGACGCCGCTCGAGCGGAACCTCCCGGTGATCATGGGGCTCGTCGGCGTCTGGATGAACAACTTCCTCGGCTACCCGTCGCTCGCGGTGCTCCCCTACGACCAGTACCTCTCGCGCTTCAGCGCGTATCTGCAGCAGCTCGAGATGGAGTCCAACGGCAAGCACGTCACGCTCGCGGGGGACCGCGTCGCGTGGGACACCTGCCCGACGATCTGGGGCGAGCCCGGCACCAACGGGCAGCACGCCTTCTATCAGATGATCCATCAGGGCACGCGGATCGTTCCGTGCGACTTCATCGCGTTCTGCAAGCCGATCTCCGGGCTGCCGCACCACCACGACCTGCTCGTCGCGAACGTCTTCGCGCAGGCCGAGGCGCTCGCCTTCGGCAAGAGCAAGGCCGAGGTCCGCGCCGAGGGCGTCCCGAGCGAACTCGTGCCGCACAAGGAGTTCGACGGCAACCGCCCGAGCACCGTGGTCATGGGCGATCGGCTGACCCCCTTCTCGCTCGGGACTCTGATCGCCCTCTACGAGCACAAGGTCTTCACCCAGGGCACGGTCTGGCAGATCAACAGCTTCGACCAGTGGGGCGTCGAGCTCGGCAAGGTGCTCGCGAAGAAGATCATCCCCGAGCTCGCGGCGAAGAAGCCCGTCGGCGACCACGACAGCTCGACCAACGCGCTGATCAACTTCTATCGCAAGCACCGCGGCCGCTGAGCCGCGGGG
>JBMSXH010000284.1:0-3972 GCA_049425445.1 Phycisphaerales bacterium
CAGCGAGAGCACGTTGATGCCCCTGGATTTGGAGAGCAGAGCCGTGAATTTGGGCCCATGACTGCTTCGCAGTCCCGGGGAGGAGTTGGCCCAACGCGCCATCAACGTTCAGGCGACTTCGATCGCGCGAACGAACATCCCCAGGCTTCGATCGCGAGCAGGACGAACACTCCTCCTCAGAATCGCATGGCGATTCGGGGGCGGTGGATCGCGAGCGAAGTGAGCGAGACGGAGGGGGCGTTCGAACTCGCGGGGCGAATGACGGCGCCAACAACACCTTCCGTCACACCACCGCCCACATCACCGCGGCGGCGCGTCCGCTTCGCTGGCCACGATCTCGCCGTCCTCGTCGCGCGGCGGCGCGTCGGCGACGACCTCGGGCTTCGGGATCGGCTTCGCCTCGGGCGTCCACTCGCCCGGCGCGAATCGCTGCGCGAGGGCGCCGATGATCAGGTCCATGCCCCGGAACTTGTAGTCGTCGAGCTTGATCGAGCGGCCGTCGGTCGTCTCGACCGTCGCGATCGACTTCGCCATCCAACGGCCCATGTCGAGGTTCGCGATCTGGTCGGCCGGGATCGATCCCTCCGGCGTGTCGAGCGAGCCATCCTCGTTCAGGCGCCACTTCGCGGCGGTGCGCGGCAGCACGATCAGGTTCCAGACGAAGAAGGGCGTGCCGAGCACGCCGCAGCCGACGATGTAGAGCCACAGCTGCACCGCGCGGTCGTAGGCGGCGGGTGGGACCGGCGGCTCCTTGAACTCCTTGGCGACCGCTTCGGCCGCGAGGAACGACTCGGTCTCGTCCGGTCGGAGGGGGCGGGTATCGGCGACCGCCGCGAGTTCCTCCATCGACTTCTGCGCTTCGCTGAACCGCGCGAAGTCGGCCTCGGCCTGCGGGATGGTGACGAAGTAGTCCCACGCGCCCCACAGCGCGAGCCCCGTGCAGAGCACCGAGTACAGGATGTTCCAGAAGAGCTGCCGAGGCTGGACCTTGGCCTGGATCGGAAGCGAGACGGAGGACTGGTCGGTCACGGGGGGCTCCGGTCTGGCCGCGGGATACGCTCCGGCGAAGGGGCGATGCCCTGGCGACGGCTCAACGCCACAGTAGGTCGACCACCCGACGGGGGCGCCTCCAACGGAACCCGGGCCTGCCGTCCGGGACGAGCGGATTCAGCCGAGCGTCATCGGCATCACCACGTAGGTGAAGTCGCTTCCGCTCCGGATCACGCCGGGCTTGTTGGCGCTCTTGAGCTCCATGGTCACCTCGGGGCCGTCGATCACCTTCAGGGCGTCGGTGAGCTGGCTCGGGTTGAATCCGATCTCGAGCGGCTCGCCCTCGTACTTCTCGAGGTCGACGTTGATCTCGGCCTCACCCATCTCGGGGGCACGGCTGGTGAGGGTGAGCTTGCGGTCCGAGAACGCGAGCCGCACGCCGCGGCTCTCCTCGTTGGTGAGCAGGGCCGCCCGACGCACGGCGCCGGCCAGTTCGGCGATGTCGAAGGTGACCCGCTTGTCGTGGTCCTTCGGGATGACGTCCTCGAACGGCGGGAAGACGCCCTCGACGAGACTCGACGAGAGGCAGGCCGCATCGGGACCTTCGCCGACGCGGAACCAGATGAGCGACCCCTGCCGGACGACCTGCACCGCGTCGTCGGGGTCGGCAAGCAGCCGGCCGAGCACGTTGAGGGTCTTGCCCGGCACGATCGCGTTGAAGTCGCCCTCTTCACCGCGGCACTCGCCGCGGGCCATCGCGAGCCTGCGCCCGTCGGTGGCGACCATGCGAAGCTTCTTGCCCTGACGCTCGAGCAGCACGCCGCTGATCGCGTAGCGGCTGTTCTCGACCGCGGTGGCGAAGAGCGTGCGACCGATCATCTTCCGAAGGCTTCCGGCGTCGATCGAGAAGCCCGCGACGTCGTGCGGGAACGCCCGAACCCCCGGGAAGTCGCCAACCTCGTACCCGAAGATCTTGAAGTGGCTCGCGGAACCGCGGACGTGCAGCATGGTCCGCTCGGTCTCGAGAGTGACGGTGTCGTCGCCGTCGAGGGACCGCACGACCTGATCGAACTTGTCCGCGGGCACCAGGCACTCGCCCGCCTCGCGAACCTCGACGGAACCCACGCCGAGCGCCAGTCCGGCTTCGCCATCGGTGCCGGTGATCGAGAGACCCTGGTCGCCCGCCACCAGCTTGAGACAGGTGAGCACCGGAGTCGGACTGCGCGAGGCGACCACGCCGCGGGCGAGGGCGAGGCTGTCGACGAGGGCGGAGCGGTCGCAGACGATCTTCATGAGCTTCTCCCGAAGAATCGGGGCAGTGTACCGGCACGCGCGAACCGAGCCGGATGGAGCGGATGTCTCGGGATCCGTTCTCATCGATTCGGCGACTCCCGCCCGGTCGGCGGTCGAAGGCTACCCTTGACGTCGGTCCGACCCGCACGCCCTCGGCCCAGCCCACGATGATCTACCGAATTCTCCGAGCGATCCGCGGCAGTTACGGCTTCGTGGCCTTGGCCGTGTTCGGACTGCTGTTCCTGCTGGCGCTCGGGTTCGTGTTCCTGCTCCCGGTGGCTTCGGTCGTCGTGCTGCTCGGCTCGATCCTGCTCCTCGTCGCGGTCTGGATGGGCTCCGAGCTGCTCGGGGTGACGGAGCGGGCCTTTGCCCGTCCGGCCCTGCGCCGCGACGCGTGCCCGTGCTGCGGCGGCGAGATCGTGAGAACGCCCGTCCGGCGTCGCGTCGATCCGGCCCTCGAGCCGCCGATCGATCCGATTCCGACCGTGGTGCTGCAGTGCACCCGCTGCCCGGAGATGTTCCTCGACAGCGGCGAGGTCTATCGCGAGGACCCAGACTTCAGGATCGCCGCCGCCGGTCGCTGATCTCGAGGCGATCAGGCCTCGGGTGCGAGGAGTTCCCGTACCGACGCGGCCATCGGGGCGGTGGCCACCTCGATGCGGATCGACGGGGTCGGGCCGGGCAGCACTTCCGCCAGCAGCGAACCCGAGGTCGCGATCACGATCAGGGCGTCTTCGCGGCTCCCGCTCTCGATCAGCAACGCCTCGATGACCTTGCGAAGCGTCTTGAGGTCGGCGGGACCGCAGACCAGCACATCGCGGGTGTTGAGCACCAGCGTCGCCTCGGCCTCGAGATCCTGCCACCCGCGATGCTCGGCCAGCGAGTACCCGACCGCGTCGAGAATCGCTCGCCAGCGGGTCCGCGGCAGCACCGCGACCGGCGCGAGGTGCAACTTGTGCAGCAGGTGATCGAGCGACTCCGCGAGGCGGTCGCGGTCGACGGCGACCAGACTCTCGTCGCCGGCCAACGTCAGGGCCTCGGCCGATCCGGCGATCCGATAGCAGGCGGAGACCTGATCCAGCGCCAACTCGAGTGTCGCGAGCATCGACGGAGGCGGTGGCGGCAGGGTGACTTCGTCGTCGGCGGGGAGCACGCCGCCGGCTTCGAGTTCAGGCCAGGCTTCCGCGAAGGTCACGAACTCCATGGCGAAGCGCCCCGAGGGGGAAGTGTCCCGCGATCATCGGCGCGGTGCATCGGAATGTAACGATCGTCGGACCTTGGACAAGCGGCGGACGCGACCACGGGCGGGACGCCCGAACGGCACCGCTACACTCGCCGATCCATGAAGACCGTCCTCTTCGTCTGCACCGGAAACACCTGCCGCTCGCCGATGGCCGAGGCAATCGCCCGCCATCTCGCGGCGAGCGGCCGGATTCCGGGCATAGGGAAGGAGACCTTCTTCGCCTCCGCGGGCATCTTCGCCTCCGACGGTCGGGCGATCTCCTCGGAGACCCACCGGGCTCTCGCCCGCCTGGGGATCGAGTCGGAGGGCCGGAGCAAGGGACTGACCGCCGACATGGTCCGCAAGGCGGATCTGGTTCTGGCGATGACCGAACAGCATGCCGAGGCGGTCGAGGAACTGGTGGGTGGGTCGAGTTCGGCACCGAAGATCGAAACGCTCGACCCCTC
>JBMSXH010000285.1:0-3971 GCA_049425445.1 Phycisphaerales bacterium
TCGTCCTTCCAGCACGCGGCAAACAGTTGGGCCAAGGCGTTCTTCTGTTCGGTCACTGAGGGGCTCCTTGATAGGCGTTGTTCAGGGTTGAAGGCGGTCGGGGTCGTGGCCTCACTCGGTCAGAGATTATGGCCTGACTATTCCGCCAAGTCCGTATGGTTCTCAAGAAAGCTCTCCGGCGACCAGAGAGCCTCGCAACCGCCCGCCGCGCTTCTGAGTTCGTCGTCCGAGAGGTCCATGGCCCCGCCGGGCGCCGCAGGCAGCGTGATGTGCACGCAGTTGTCGGCGTTCTCCACCACCTTCACGTCCAGCCCATCAGGCACCTCAAGCCCGTATTCCTTCAGCACCGCCTTCGGATCGTTCATGAAGCGAGCCTTCAAGGCTTCGTCCTTCCAGCACGCGGCAAACAGTTGGGCGAGGACGCTCTTCTGTTCGGTCATCGAGGGGATCCCTTGTACGTGACGGTCAGGGGCGTGGGGTGCACTCAGCACCTAGTCAGTGCTCCAGCAAGTTGTGAGGTCAGCACTCAGGCGCACGGGTTCGTTACAGGTTGGTCAAGTCGAGGTCCCCAACCCCCCGCCGCGTTGCTCAGTTCGTCGTCCGAGAGGTCCATGGCCCCGCCGGGCGCCGCAGGCAGGGTGATGTGCACGCAGTTGTCGGCGTTCTCCACCACCTTTACGTCGATGCCTTCGGGGAACTCAAGCCCGTACTCCTTCAGCACCGCCTTCGGATCGCGCATGAAGCGAGCCTTCAAGGCTTCGTCCTTCCAGCACGCGGCAAACAGTTGGGCCAGGGCGTTCTTCTGTTCGGTCATCGATGGGCTCAAGTCGGATCCGGGGCGGGGCGGACCGACGCTACTGCGCTCCGGTCACCAGAGGGCGGGAGGATACGGGACATCCGGCGGATCGCAGCGAACCGGGCCACTGACTGAACGAGCCATGCGGTGCCGCTCGCGGATGGGGTCGGCGAGCCACGCTCCTACTCCGCGAGGCTCGGGGTGGTTCGACGCCTTGCCCGGCATCGCATCAATCGGATGCGCATCGGACCGAGCGCCGAGTCTGACGCGGCCATTCGGCAGTACGCTCGATCGACCCCGTCGACGGTGCATGGTGGTACAAGGCGCCGGGTCGGCCCGGGCAGGCGAAGGACTCGCTGTCGATCCCGAAGAACGCTCGGGAACCGAGTACCCCGGCTGCTGACCGCCCCCCGAGACGGCCCCCACGACCGATCATGGCAGAGCCTTCGACGACCATCGATGCAGCCGACGGCGACCTGGAGCACGGTCTGATCGAGGCCGCACGGGCGAGAATCGACGCCGGTCGAGCGCGGTTCGCCGAGGCGACGATCACGCTCGCGCATCGCGCCCTCGACGAAGGGCTCGCGCTCCATCGCCGTGGGCCACGCGACACCGAGACCACGCCGTACGGCCACCCCGTGCCACTTGGTCTTCTTGGAGCGGCACTCGAAGCCGTTCAAGCGACGAGCGCCTCCAACGCAGGTGCCGCCGGGACGGCGCTCGAACGCCTGCGAGCGCATCTCGAGTCCCATCGACGCGGTGGCCTCTGGGGCTCCGCACGAGGCTGCATTCCGACAAGCACCAACACGGCCCTGGTGGCCTTGGCCGGCCTGGCTCCGGATCACAGCGCCCTCGAGATTCTGCGCGGACCATCCGGCGGACTGGTCCCACAAGCCGTCACCGACGACGGCGGCGGCGATGCGATGCGGCGAACGTCGGCGACCGAACACTGGGAACAGGAGGATGTCCCCACCACCGCCCTCGTCGAAGCCTCTCGCATGGACGCAGGGCTCGATCCAGTCGTCGATGCAGCATGGTTCCTGAAGCGATTCCGAAAGTGGGGCGGCCTCTCCTTCACGCCGTCGACCATGGGGCTCTGGGCGATCGCGCGGTTCACCTCGAGGCTCGGGGCACGGGCAGCCGACGTCGAGTCCGATGCCGAGGCACCGAGCGACGATCGCACCCGTGAACTTCGAGCGACCGTGATTCGCATGATCCATTCCGCTCGGCGGGCACCCGGCCATGCGAACGAGGTCGATCCCGTGCTCCACGAGAGCCTCGGCATTCTGACCCTGTCGGAGCTCGACGCGGCCGACCGATTCGCCCTTGCGGCACAGGTCCGACTTCTCGATGCGTGGGAACGTGCCGATTCGGTCGAGACTCCGTTCCACTCGACGCTGGCCCGGCCGAAGCCTCGGACCATCGAAGAGGTGATGGCGATCCAGGCCGATCCCTCGACGGCATTCCTCCATGGAACACCGCACGAGGTCACCGTGTACGAGGACCCGCACCGGCTCATCGGCACCGCCCTCGCGTGCCTCGCCCTTCACGTCGACGCTTCCGCAAGCCGGTCGATTTCGGACGCCTACCGGGTCGACCGGCGATCGGGAGCGTCCGTCCGGGAGCAGGCGTTCCTTCACGTCGAGCCCTACACGGCTCCATCGAGATCCATCGGCGAGGACCGGAGCGACCCGTTCGTGGCCCCACGGGATCGCGTCCCGCTCATCGAGGCCATGAACGATGCGCTTGATCGGCTCGGACCGGACCTGATCTCGGAGACGGCTCGAAGACGAGTCGCCGACGCGGTCGCGCGGACCGATCCCGATCACGTCAAGGGCGCCATGTTCGGCCTCGAACTCCGATTCGCGCCGGACGACGACACCGTCGACTTCCTCTGGTGCCTGAGCAGGAGATCGCGCAATCTCGCCGCGCTGCTGTCGACCCCCGACCGGCACTCGCGATTCCGACACCTCGCGCGCCTCTGGGCCATTCCATCGGGAGGCATGCGTCCGCCCATTGCGCACATCGACAACGTGTGGTTCGAGCAGGATCTCGACGCCGACGGCGTCGATGCGCCACCGGCGTTCTTCTTCGGGCCGTCCGATCTCGAGACGAAGGACGGCGCCGTCTATGGACCGCGCGCCGTCGCCTCGAACATTCAACGGGTCATCGAGGCGTTCGATTTGGCGCCGTCCACCCGCGCGGACCTGGAAGCGACCATCGATCGGATCGATCGCCTCGACACCGACGCGACGATCTTCCAGACCGGCCTGATGTTCTCCCGCCGATCGAACCCGGTGCGGCTCTGCTTCGCCCCGATCGATGATCGCGAGCGGTTGATCTCGGCCCTGCGCGGCGTCGGCCTGAACGACCGTCTGGCCACGCTGACGAAGATCATCACGCGGATTCCCGAGGGGAAGATCGCACCGTGCATCGACGTGGCGTCGGATGGCATCCGGCGTCGGGTCGGATTCGAGTGCTACTCGGGGACTTCAGCAAGGCGCACGCGATCCTTCGTCCGCTCGGTGCTCGATGCCTTCAGGGACACCGGGCGAGTCTCCTCGGCGAAAGCCGCGGCGTTCCTGAACACCGAGGGATGGTCAGAACTCGGCGCGCACGGTGGGCTCCACCGCTCGATCAACCACATCAAGATCCTGATGCATCCCGACGAGTCGATCGAGGTCAAGGGCTATCTCGCGCTGTCTCGCCGTGCGGCCCCGTCGTTCCGCGATCTCGTCTCGGAAGAGCCCCCTTCCTGATCGAAGGTCGTTCCAGACTGTTCTGCCATGGAAGGCTCGGGGCGTCTTCGCGTCGAGGCCGCCGAAGCCGCTTCAACAAGCCCCGGGGAAAGCCCCACTCCAGTCCACACAACCTTCACCGACCGAGCCGCCCGCCGCGTTGCTGAGTTCGTCGTCCGAGAGGTCCGCGTTCCTGCGGGGCGCCGGGGGCAGGGTGATGTACACGCAGTCGTCGGCGTTCTCCACCACCTTCACGTCCATCCCATCGGGCACTTCCAATCCGTAGTCCTTCAACACCGACTTCGGATCGCTCATGAAGCGAGCCTTGAGCGCCTCGTCCTTCCAGCACGCGGCAAACAGTTGGGCGAGGGCGTTCTTCCGCTCGGTCATCGATGAGCTCCAGTCGGATCAGGGTCGATCGGACCAGCCTTCGCTGG
>JBMSXH010000286.1:0-3962 GCA_049425445.1 Phycisphaerales bacterium
GATTCGGGCGCTCCGGGCGCTCGGCGCCGAACTGCGGGAACAGGCTGCCGTCGACACACTTCGTCTTGGCGGGTTCACGCTGCTGCACCGCGTCGGCGAGGGGGCGGTCGCAGAGGTCTTCGCCGCAAGGCGCGATGGCGAGGAGTCGGCGCTCTTCGCGGTGAAGATCGTGAAGCCCGGTTGCGACGGTCCCGAGACCATCGCCCGATTCGAACGCGAGCGGTCGATCCTCGAGCGTCTAGGCCATCCGGGGCTGGTGCCGGTCGTGGATTCGGGGCTCTCGGGCGATGCCCGCCCGTGGTTCGCGATGCCGCTCGTCGCGGGACTCCCGATCTCGCTCGCCGCCGACGAGGCGGGGCTCGATCTGGGAGGTCGAACTCGGCTGATGCACGCGGTGCTCGACGCGGTCGCGACGGCTCACCGGGCCGGCATCGTGCATCGCGACCTCAAGCCGGGCAACGTGCTCGCCGAGGCGGACCCCGCCGCAGCTCGGGGAGCGCTTTCGCTGGCGCCGAGGGTGATCGACTTCGGAGTGGCGCGGGCGCTCGGGATCGGCGGCGACGGGCTCACCCCGACCGGTCATGCCCATCGCCTTGGCACGCCCGAGTACATGCCTCCCGAGCAATGGCAGATGGGGGTGGCTGCGTGCGACGCGCGGAGCGACGTCTTCTCGCTCGGCATGATGCTCGGCGAACTCGCCGCGGGCGTCCTTCCGCGCGAGCAGGCCGAACGCGAGAGCCCGCGCTCGACGAGCGAAGGGACCCGCCGTCGGCGCCGCCGCCATCCGCCCGGCTCGCCGATCGCGCCTTCGGCCGCCTTTGCCGCGTGGCTTGGCCGCGATCGCGTGGCGGCCATCGCGGCCGCGGCACGGCGCGGCTTCGAGCGGCCGGAAGCCTTGCTCGAGGCCCTCGCGACGTCGATCGACCCGCTGGTGATTCCAGCGATCTCGACGGACCCGGAGGCGCGGGATCGCGACGCAGCCGCCTTCGCGGCGAGGATTCGCGCTTGACCGCAGCCCACGGATGGATTTCGCGTCAAGGCCGGGGCGGGTTCGCCGGGGGATCGACGCCGGCAAGCCGCTCGAGGAATCGTCGGGTCGGGTGGCGACTCGGAAGCGCGTCGGCGGCCTCAGCGAGCACGACCTCGAGCGTCGGCTCGACGTGCCCGCGTTGCAGCCATGCCTGAACGCCGACGAGACGCAGCGTCGCTTCGTGGCGCTCGCCGAGCGCCTCCCGCGCTGCCGCCAACGCCTCGCCGAGGATCTCCTCGGCCGCACTCGGATCATCCGCACCAAGCGACCAGGCGAGCAGGGCGGCGCTCTCGATGGTGGACGGATGACCGACCCCGAGCGATCGCTTCGACGACTCGAAGGCGTCCCGGAAACAGGCGACCGCCCGCGCCGCATCGCCTTGGTCGATCGCCTGCTCGCCGCAGCGCAGCCGAAGGAGCACGGTGGCGGGATGATCGCTGCCGTCGGTCTTGACGCTTCGATTCATGGCGTCGGTGAAGATCGCCGCGGCCTCCTCGCCGCGGCCGGCGGCGGCGAACCAGTCGCCGCGCACGGTCTGGGCGCGGAGGGTGTCGCGGGCGGCGGGCCCGCGGGTGGCCACGCGGATCCGATGGCCCTCGCGTGCGTGCGGCTCCGCGTCGGCGAGGCGGCCGAGCGCGATCAAGGCGCTCGCGAGGGCGCTTCGGCGGGTGCCGGTCCGGACGTCCTCGGGGCCGAAGCCGCGCACGGTGCGCTCGACCGCGTCCTCGAGGAGCGGCAGCGCCTGCTCGGCCTGACCCCGCTCGATCAGGAACTCCGCGAGGAAGGTCTGCTGACGCAGGGTGTCGTCGTCGTCGGGGCCGAGGGTGCCGCGCAGGCTCTCGAGCGCCTCGCGCCCCTCCGCGACCGCGCGATCGAGACGCCCCTCGCTCGCGGCGATGATCGAGGAGGTCGCCAGCGATCGGGCGGTGAGCAGATGCGCATCGCCGAGGATCGCCCGACGAGCCTCGACGGCGAGGTCGATCTCGCGGCGCGCCTCGTCGAGCTGGCGGATGTTCCAGCGGCTCTCCGCGAGTCCGTGGCGGAGCGCCGCGGCGGCGAGCGGCAGATCGGCGAACCGGGCCTCGACGCCCTTCGACATCGGATCGAGGATCCAGCGATCGAGGACCTCGATGCCGAGATCGGTGCGATTGACGAGCATGAGGTCGTTGAAGAACGCCATCACGCGATCGCGGGCCGCTTGCCGATCCGGCTCGATCCGCCGAACCGCCGCGGCCTGGCGATTGGTGACGTCCTGCCGGATCGCAGCGCCGATCCACGCCGCGTCGAGGGCCCCGAGCACCTCGCCCTGGAACTCCGCCAGTCGGCGGGTCTCCGCTTCGCGGGCGAGCGCGTCCGCCTTCGCGAGATTGGCTTCCGCCTCCCGCGCGAGCGCGGCTTGGCGCGCCTCGTCGGCGTCGATCCGCGCGTCGCGTTCGGCGAGGGCGTAGCGGGTCGAGACGACCGTCGCCACGATCAGGCTTGCCCCGATCGCCGCCGACGACGCGACCACGAGCCGGTTTCGCCGCACGAACATGCGGGTCCGGTAGGCCACGCTCTCGGGCGCCGCGGCGATGACGCGTCCGTCGAGCCAGTCCCGCAGGTCGTCGGCGAGTTCGGACGCGGCGGCGTAGCGGGCCTCGGGCGCCTTGCGAAGCGCCTTCATCGGCACCCAGTCGAGATCGCGGGCGAGCGTCGACGCCAGTTCGCTCGCGGTGGCGTTGCGGCGCGCGGCTGCCTCGGCCTGTCGCGCGATCCGCACGCTCGGCCTCGCGGGAAGGTCCTGCCGCACCGCCTTCAGCACCGCCGCTCGGTGGCTGGTGGTGCCCGGCCCGTCGCCGAAGGGGGGGCGTCCGCACAGCAGTTCATAGAGCGTTGCGCCAAGGCCGTAGACGTCCGAGCGGGTGTCGATGTCGGCGCCGTCGGGATCGGCCTGCTCCGGGCTCATGTACTCGGGAGTGCCGAGGGTCTGCCCGACCTCGGTGAGCGTCGAGCCCGGTGCGTCGCCGACGAGCGCCTTGGAGATCCCGAAGTCGATCACCTTGGCGCGGGGACGCCCATCGACCTCCGCGACGAGGATGTTCGAGGGCTTGAGATCGCGATGGATCACGCCCTTCGCGTGGGCGTGCTGCACCGCGTCGCACGCCTCGGCGAGCAGCGCCACGCGATCGCGAAGCGAGAGGCGACGCTCGTCGCACCATGCGGTGATCGGAGCGCCCTCGACGAGTTCCATCACGAAGTAGGGGCGCCCCCGAGGCGTGAGTCCGCCGTCGATCACCCGTGCGATGCCGGGATGTTCCATCCGCGCGAGCGTCTGCCGCTCCTGCGCGAAGCGGGCCAGCACCGCCTCGGAGTCCATCCCCGGCTTGACGATCTTGATGGCGACCTGCTGCGTGAAGGGTTCGCGCCGGATCGCCTTCCACACCGTGCCGTAGCCGCCGCGCCCGATCGGCGCGACGAGCTCGTAGGGACCGATGCGATCGCCCGGCTGTTCGACGATGCCTTGGGCCGAAGCCGGGAAGATGGGCGAGGACTCGAACGGGTCCATGCGAACCGGGCTCCAGAGGGTCGAGGCGGAGTCTACGGCCACCCTGCATGGACCCGGGACCGCCTCGCTCAGGAGGGTCTCCGCCCCGGCGCGAACCGGGGTGACGACGAGCACTCGTCATCGAATCGGAGCGGGTCGTGGTTCGCCTTCGAGCCGGGCGGCGAAGCCGCGGAGGACCGGCGGCGAACCGACCGATCGGTCCCAGCACCTTTCGATGCCTCCATGGTCTTCTAGGCGGCTGCGGTTCCCGCTGCGACGCCGCGCTCGAGTGATCCGCGTTCAACCGGAGGTTCGGCTGCGACACCGGCCGACTTGGAAGCCACGGAGCCGCAGTGCCGCGGCGGATCCGCGTCGCTCACGCGACATCTCAGCCCGCCTCGGCGATGA
>JBMSXH010000287.1:0-3946 GCA_049425445.1 Phycisphaerales bacterium
CGCCCCCGAAAAAACTCGACCGGCGTGCGGACCTTGAAGTCGACGGAGGGAACTCCGGACCGCGTCGATCCTCGTGTTCGGGGCCAGCCATCGCGCGAGTCCTGCAGTGGCGTGCGACGGAGGCTTCGCCGAGATCGCGTCGCGAATGGCGGTCTCCCACAGGGAGACCTCGCCGCGCGGACCGAGCAGTCGACCCTCCCGACCATCGACGAACCACCCCCGCAGGGCTGGGCCTCCAACTCCGACGAACCGACTGCCCCGAGCGAGCGCTTCGATCAGGCCGGGTTCAAGCCGACCAAGCGGGGAGTGCGCGACGAGGATCGCCTCGGACCCCAGCACGCCCCGACATCGTGGCAGCGGAGGGAGCCGCGTCACTCGGTCGGCAAGCCCCCGTGCGGTCAGGCTCCGCGCCGCCGCCGCTCGGTCGCCGAGGGGCTCTTCGAGGAACAGCTCAAAGGGAAGCGTGGCATCTCGGGCGATGCGCGAGAGGGCCCGCAAGAGTCGATCGAACGCGGCGGACGACCTCGACGGTTCGTCTCCAGCCAGAAGCACGATCGCGCGGGGAGTCGGCTCCGAGTCTGCGCTTGGGATCGGGCCGTCCGTCGTCAGCGATGGCGGAACGGTCTGCGTCGATCGGAAGGCGATCGGCGGCGGCACCGTCAGCGGCACGCGCCCGGACCCTGCCGCTCGCTCACGGGGCTCGCAGCTCAGGAGATGGTCTCGAAATCGAGGATGCAGCAAGGTCGCGAACGCCGGGCAGGGCACGGTGACGACGAAGTCCGCCAGGCCCCGGATCGCGCGGGTGGCCCGCGCCTCCTCGGCGGAGCCCAACTCGATCCAGAGTGGAACCAGCAAGCGGTTCGCAACGGCGTTGGCGGATGACCAGACGCCGCGTCCTCGTGCCCAGATCGCGTCGAGGCCGCGGCCTTCGAGTTCGCCGCACAGCGCGCGGACGGCCGATGGCTCGCTCCAGCGCGACGGGGCTCGCCAGTCGATCCGCTTCAACGCGGCCTGATCCGGAACCTGGGCCGAAGACGGATCCTCCTCGCCACCGCCCGGGACGAGTCGGACGAGGCGGTGCCCATCGCCGATCAGGGCTTCGAGAATCGGAGCATCGCCGGCCGACTCGGAGTCGCGCCGGTCGGCGTCAATCCATTCGAGGATTCGCATCGCGTCGATCCGGTTCGGAGAGTCTCGGGGGCATCGCCAGACGAAGATCCTCGGCGATCCGGCGCGGCCGCCGCGAGGCGAGATCGATGTGCACCCATCGCGAGATCGCCTCGGCGACGAGGCGATCGTCCGCGAGCCTTCGCAGCTGGGTGGACCGCAGGCACGTGGTCCGGCCGAACGACTCGATCCAGGTCGCGGCGCCGATCTCGTCGCCGGCGAACGCCTCGGCTCGATAGTCGACCTCGTGCCGTGCGACGAACCACATCGTTCCGTCCGCCGCCATCGATCGACGAGTCCAGCCGAAGCGATCGAGATGGTTCTCCGCCGCGCGATCCACCAGCCGGAGGATCGCGACGTTGTTGAGATGGGCCACCGGATCGCTGAGGAGCTCCGGGCCGATGCGGAATCCGATCAGATGCGGGTCCGGATGCGCGATCGACCAGGCCTCGAGACGATGCGCCTCGACTCGGGGCGTGAACTCCTCCAGCGACTCGTCGAGGCGGTTCATGCGTTGGCCGAGGCGGGGCCGGGATCGATCTGCCGCAGGTACACCCACGAGTAGATGCCGGTCGAGTGCCCGTCGGAGAATCCGATCCTCACCGCGTATTGGCCGACGAGTTCCGCCGAGGTCGCTTCGAGCGGCGCATCGCCTCCGGACGGAAGCACCGTGAGGGGGTTGCGGGCGAGTTCCTCCCGAAGGTGCCGCGCATCGGCGGACGGGCTCATGCGTCGGAGGTAGGCGGTCGGAAAGAAGCTCGTCTCGCCGTCGGACCATTCGATCTCGAGGCCGCGGCTCCGATCGAGGTGCACGCGGCGCGGCGGAGTCGATGACGGAGTCATGGGGGAATGGTAGGGATGCGGTGCCCGAGGGGTGATCGGCCTGCCGGTCCTCGACGCGGTGCGCCGATCGGTCTCGGAAGACGGTCGGAGATCGCAGCGAAGACGCGCGGCAGGCGGCGTCAAGTCGGGCCGGAGCGGTTCGCGGTCCCGGTAGCATTCGGCGATGAACACGACACCGCTCGCCGCCGATCCGCCATCCCACGCCGTCGAGGCGGCGCACCCGGCCGATCGGCTTCTGACCGCGATCGAGGCGATCGGGGCGCCGGCGTGCGTGGGGCTCGATCCGGTGTGGTCCAAGTTGCCTCATGCGGTCCGTCGCGACTCGGCGAGCGAGGTGGATGGCATCCGTCGCTTCGGCCTCGGCGTGGTCGAGGCGATTGCGGGCCGCGTGCCGGCGATCAAGGTCCAGTCGGCCTGCTTCGAGCGGTACGGCGCGGCGGGGTTCGACGCGCTCGTCGCCGTGATGTCGGCCGCCAAGCGCCATGGGCTCGTGGCCATCCTCGATGCGAAGCGAGGCGACATCGGGATCTCCGCGGCGCACTACGCCGAGGCGGCGCAGGGCTTCGGTGCCGACTGGACCACCGTCAACGGCTACTTCGGACCCGACGGCCTCGCGCCGTTTCGACAGGGGCGAGGAGCCTTCGTGCTGGTTCGGACAAGCAATCCGGACGGAGACCTGGTGCAGGGGTTGCGCCTCGCCGACGGTCGGACCGTGGCCGAGGCGGTGGGGGAGATGGTGGCGACGGCGGGCGACTCCTCGATCGGCGACTGCGGATTCAGCGACCTCGGCGCCGTGGTGGGCGCGACGAAGCCGAAGGATGCCGCGGCGCTTCGCGAACGGATGCCTCGGCAGATCTTCCTCGTGCCCGGCTTCGGCGCGCAGGGGGGATCCGCGGACGACGTGCGTGCGTGCTTCGATGCGTCGGGACGCGGTGCGATCGTCACGGCGAGCCGATCCGTGATCTATGCGTTCGAGCCCGAGTCGGAGGGGTGGCCGGAGCAGGTGTCGGAGGCGGCGTGCCGGCTCGGCGAGGAACTGCGATCCGCGCTGGGATCCTCGGCATGAACCTCGCTCGCTGGCTGATCGGCGCGGTGCTCGTCGTGCTGCTCGGCGTGCCGTTGCTTGCCCGCCGAAGCGAGGATGGCGGCGGCGACGCCGCGCGACGTCTGGTCATTCTCTCGCCGCACAACGAGCAGATCCGCAGCGAACTCGGCCACGGCTTCTCGCGATGGCACGAGGCGCGGTTCGGCGAGCCGGCGGCGGTGTCGTGGAGCACGCCAGGCGGCACCAGCGAGATCCGCAAGATGCTCATCGCGTCGACGGAGGCGGCGCTGCGCGACGGTCGCCCGATCGGCGGGAATGCGGATCTGCTCTTCGGGGGCGGTTCCTACGAGTTCAAGCAGCTGTCCAAGCCGGTGTCGGTCGAAGCGGTGGAGTTGGTGGACGGCGAGGAGCGCACCGTGCAGCGCACCGGCTCGATCCTCGCGCCGGTCGAGATCCCCGTCGCGATGCTCGAGGAGATCTACGGCGACGGAACCATCGGCGACGAACGGCTCTTCGACGAGAACGGGTTCTGGTTCGGCGTCGCGCTGAGCGGATTCGGCATCGTCTACAACCGACCGGTGCTTGCCGAACTCGGCGTGCCGGAGCCCGAGGTCTGGGCGGACCTGGCCGACCCTCGGCTGCGGCGGTGGGTGGTGCTCGCGAATCCCGGCCAGTCGGGATCGGTGGCGACGGCCATGGAGGCGATCCTGCAGCGGCGGGGCTGGAACGAGGGGTGGGCGATCCTGCGTCGCATGGCCGCCAACAGCCGCTCCTTCGTCGCCAGCGCCGCCAAGGCGCCTCTCGACGTGAGTGCGGGCGATGCCGCGGCCGGCCTCTGCATCGACTTCTACGGCCGCTATCAGGCGCAGAGCCTTCGCGATGCGGCGCTGG
>JBMSXH010000288.1:0-3942 GCA_049425445.1 Phycisphaerales bacterium
CGGATGGATCGTGCATCTCTGGTCGATTCTCGACGCGGCGCTCTTCAAGCCGCGGGGGTGAGCGACCTTCGGCAGGTGCGCGGGCGACGGCGGTCGGCCTGGTGATGGTCCGTGATGAGCCGGATCAAGCGCGTTGCGACGCCACAGGCGGATCCACGCGAACGCGTTTCGCAAGGACCGCGAAGGCGGAGCCTTCAGCGGCTCTGAAGCAAGCGGGCGAAGGGACTCGAACCCTCGACATTCAGCTTGGAAGGCTGACGCTCTACCAACTGAGCTACGCCCGCAGTTGGTCGTGAAGACTAGCAGGTCGCGGGCGGTCGCGGCAACGAAGCGGCGGGGGCGTTGGCCGGTGCGGCGGGGCTCGGCAGTCGCGGGCCGCGGTGATCAGACACCCCGGGGTGTGGCCGAGGCCACCCTGAACCCCGCGTCGAGGCGGCTACCCTCCGGACATGACTTCGACCACCGCTTCCCCGAACCATCCCCGCGTCGCAGCGCCCTCCGAGGTCGCGCATCGCTTCCGACCCTTCGGGGCCACGGTCTTCGCCGAGATGAGCGCGCTCGCCGTCAAGCACGGCGCGGTGAACATGGGGCAGGGGTTCCCGAACTTTCCGGCCCCGGACTTCCTCAAGGACGCCGCCTGCGCCGCGATCCGCGACGGACGCTTCGACCAGTACGCCCGCATGGGCGGCGCGCCGGCGCTCGCGAACGCCCTCGCCGAGCGCTACCGCGACCGTGGCCTTGCGTTCGATCCCGATCGCGAGATCACCGTGACGAGCGGCTGCACGGAAGCGATCCCGGCGGCGATCCTCGGCCTGGTGAATCCCGGTGACGAAGTGGTCCTCATCGCGCCCTTCTACGACAGCTATCCGGCCGCGGTCGCGATGGCGGGCGGCGTGGCGAAGTACGTCACGCTGCAGGCTCCGGACTTTCGCCTGACCCGCGAGGCCCTCGAGGCCGTGTGCTCGCCGAAGACCCGGGCGATCCTCGTCAACACGCCGCACAACCCGACCGGCCGCGTCTTCGACCGAAGCGAACTCGAACTCGTCGCCGAGTTCGCGAAGCGCTTCGACAGCCTCGTCCTCTCCGACGAGGTCTACGAAGACCTGCTCTTCGAGGGTGAGCACATCCACTTCGCCACGCTGCCGGGGATGGCGGAGCGCACGGTGACCATGTCGAGCCTCGGCAAGAGCTTCTCCTGCACGGGCTGGAAGATCGGCTGGGTCGCGGCGCCCGAGCCGCTCTCGCGCGGCGTGCGTTCCGCGCACCAGTTCCTGACCTTCGCGGTCTCGACGCCCATGCAGGAGGCGGCGGTGGTGGCGATCCGCGAAGGAGCCGACTACGTCGCCGACCTGCGCGAGCAGTACCGCCGAAGCCGTGACCGCATCTGCGAAGGGCTGGCCGAGATCGGCTTCACCGTTCATCGCCCGCAGGGAACCTACTTCGTCCTCGCCGACCACTCCGCCTTCGGCTTCGAGACCGACCGGGCGTTCTGCTACCACCTCGTCGAGCACTGCAAGGTGGCGGCGATTCCGCCGAGCGTCTTCTACAGCCGGCCCGAGGACGGCCACCGTCTTGTTCGGTTCGCCTTCTGCAAGACCGACGCCACGATCGAGACGGCGCTCGAGAACATGAAGGCGCTGAAGAATCTGAAGAACCGCTGACCGGCGACGAGACGAAGCGTCGGCGCCAGGCGGTACCGTCCCGGCATGCTGCTCGCGCTTGCGACGCCTTCAGGCACCGGCCTCGCCGCCCTCGACTGGCTGGTGATCGCCGCCTACCTCGCGGGGACGCTCGCGATCGCCCTCTTCTTCCGGCGTCGCGCGAGCCGCAGCGGCACCGAGTTCTTCCTCGCCGGGCGAAGCCTGCCGTGGTGGGTCGCGGGCACCTCGATCGTCGCGACGACCTTCTCGAGCGACACGCCCCTGCAGGTGGTCCGGATGGTGCGCGATGGCGGCATCGGCGAGAACTGGTGGTGGTGGTCGATGGCGGCCGGGCACGCGGCAAGCATCTTCCTCTTCGCCTCGCTCTGGCGGCGAAGCCGCATGGTCACCGACGTCGGGCTCATCGAGTTCCGCTACGACGGGCTCGCCGCCCGAGTGCTTCGGATCTTCGACGGCGCGCATCAGGGGCTCATCGTCGGCTCGTGCGTGGTCGCGGCGGTCTCGATCGGCCTCGGCAAGATCCTCGCGACCATGCTCGGCATCGCGCCCGATGCGACCTGGTCGTGGCTCGCCGGCGCGACCGGCCTCGAGGTGAAGGCGACCACCGCGATCGTGCTTGGCCTCGCCCTCCTCACGTTTGGCTACTCGATTCTCGGCGGGCTCTATGGCGTCGTGTGGTCGGACCTCATCCAGTTCGTGGTGGCGATGGTCGGCGCGGTGGCGGTGGCGTGGTCGGTCGCCGCACACTTCGGCGGCCTCGAGCCGATGCTCGAGGAGGCCGGAAAGCACGTGCCGCAGGGGGAACGCCACTTCGGCCTCCTGCCCGACGCGACCTTCAGCGACGCGATGGCGTTCACCGTCGCGAGCTGGTTCTTCCTGGCGTGGTGGTCGCGAGCGCCTGGTCATGGAGCCACCGCGCAGCGGATTCTGGCGACGCGCGGCGAACGGGACGGCGTCCTCGCGATGCTCTGGTTCGCGATCGCCCACTACGCGCTGCGGCCGTGGCCGTGGATCGTGGTCGCGATCGGTTCGCTCGCGGTGCTGCCGCCAGGCTCGATCGACGGCGAGGCGGCGTATCCGGCGATGATCGATCGGTTCTGCGGGGCGGGGCTCAAGGGCCTGCTCGTCGCGGCCATGATCGCGGCGTTCATGTCGACCCTCGACACGCACCTCAACCTGTCGGCGTCCTACCTGATGAACGATGTGATCGGGCCGCTGCGGCGTCGAGCGACCCCTCGCCACGAGGCGCCTGAAACCGATCCGATCGAGCAGGATGCCGAGGCTGCCGCACACGGCGAACCACAGGCCGCTCGCCGCGACGTGCTGCTCGGCCGTCTGCTCATGCTGCCGATCGTCGCGATCGTGCTCCTGATCGCGTCGGGCTTCGACGACATCCTGGCGATCTACAAGTTCCTCGCGGTGATGATGTCCGGCTCGGCGGCGGTGCTCATTCTGCGCTGGTACTGGTGGCGGGTGAACGCGTGGTCGGAGATCGCGGCGATGGTCGCGTCGCTCGCGGTCGGCTGGCATGTCTCCACCCTCGAGTCGCTCGCGATCGTGAAGGGCTCGCCCGACGAGCACTTCGGCACGCGGCTCGCGATCACCATGGGGTTCGCGACGGCGACCTGGCTTGTGGTCACCTTCCTCACGAATCCCACGCGGCCCGAGACGCTCGAGCGGTTCTGGCGACGCGTGCAACCGCCGGGGCCGGGGTGGCGGGTGGTGGCGGCGCGGGTGAACGAGGGTTCGAGTCGCACCTGTGCCGAAGCGACCTCGACCGTCGGTGCGGTGAGTGCATCGCACGCTGGTCGCGACGCAAGCGAGACGCGCACCGCGGACGTCACGTCGTCATCCCGCGCGTCGCGAGGCGGGTTGCTCCGGCCGATTCTGTATGCGCTGGCGACGACGCTCGGCATCTGGTGCGCCGTGGTCGGCCTTGGCGAGATCGTGCTTGGCCACGCCGGGCTCGGCGCGGGACTGCTCGTGCTTGCGGCGATCGGCGTGATCGTGCCGTGGCGCGCGGTTCAGCGGGGCGAGGCGTTTGTGTAGGCGGGTTCAATGGAGCCGTGGCGGTGCCGACCAAGGTTGGCCTTGGTCCACCTTTCGTGCGAGAGACGTGGAGCCTGCTCGGCTGCAGACGCGATGGACTGGGCCGGGCGCTCGTTAGACTGCCTGTGGGCGTCGTGGCATGTCTCGTACCGAGCCGCGGGCATCGATCGACTGCACTTCCGAGGTCCTCCGGGCATGAGCGAAGGTGTGGATGAGACGGGGCGTGGCGAAT
>JBMSXH010000289.1:0-3899 GCA_049425445.1 Phycisphaerales bacterium
CCAGCGTGATCGCCTCCACCAGCGAAGAGGACTCGTGCGACGACGGCGGCGCTGCGCGGCGGGTGCGCAAGGCGCCCTCGCCGGCGAAGGCGAACCGAAGCGGCCGCAGCGCCTCCGAAGCCGAGTCGGGCTCCGAAGCCGCCTCGCCGCCCGATTCGGCGACCGCGCCCGGGCCGACCTCCCGCCACGACGCGTCGCCGCTTCGCCAGACCACGCCGGGTTCGACGGCGTCGGGCGCGAGCGACGCGCGGATCAACCCAGCCGCGGTCGCGGGGATCGTCTTCTCGTTGGCCTTCGGCGCGTCGACGAGCATGAACAGCCGATCCCGCGCCCGGGTCAGCGCGACGTAGAGGCAGCAGAGCGTCTCGCGCACCTGCATGGCGTCGGTCTCCTCCCTCACGCTTGCGAGATCCGGCACGAACTCGAGGCCCTGGATCCGACGGACGATGCGGCGAACGCCGCCGTCGCCATCGCGCGCGACGAGCACGTCGGCCCGCGGCTTCAGCGCGAACTCGAGATCGGGGCAGATCACCGAGTCGTACTCGAGCCCCTTCGCCTGGTGGATGTTGAGCACCGTGACCGCCGAACTCGACTCCTCGCCCACGCGGATCGCCTCGGCGGCCTGCATGAACTCGAGCGGACGCGACCATCCCACGCGATCGCGTCGGCTCGCCTCGTCGAGAAGCCTTCGCCAGCGCCGCTGGTCGCCCTCGCTCAGTTCCGACCCCAACGACTCGCGGAGCGACTCGAGCACCGCCGCGTAGCCGAGCACCGCGAGGCGGTGACGCCAACGGCTCGCGACCCGATGCCGTTCGGCTCGATCGCTTCGTCGACCGAGGCCCACCACCGCCCCCAGCGGACTCGCGCCGACGTGGAACGCGGCAATGGTGTGATCGGGATGCTCGACGAAGCGAAGCCATTCGAGCACGGCGTTCACCGCCGCGGAGTCCCGCAGCGAGCCGCCGCCGACGCCGACCGCCTCGAGGCCGTCGGCTCGCAAGGCGGCCAGCAGCTGCGCGACCGCGCGATTGCGGCGCACCACGATGCCGATGCGTCGGCCCGGATGGCGCTCCGAGAGTTCGCGCACGAGATCCCGCACCGCTCGCAGCCGCGAAGCAGGCACCACCGAACCGCCGCCGGCCGACGCCGACTCCTCGGACTCCTCCGCCTCGCCGCCGTCCTCCCCCTCGGCACTCCTCGCAACAAGGTGCAGTTCCGCAACGCCCGCTCGATCGACGTGCGCCCGATGCTCACCGTAGACCGATCCCCACCACGCCGAGCCCCGCTCGGAGGCGCGCCGGGCCACCTCGTTCGTCGCAACCGATTCGAAGACCGCGTTGACCGCGTCGAGCACCGCGGTGGACGATCGCCACGATTCGTCGAGCGACTCGTCCGTGAACTCAACGCCCCCGCGCCCCGCCTCGAATCGATCGCCGAGATGCTCGAGGATCTCCGGATCGCCGCCCCGCCAGCCGTAGATCGACTGCTTCAGATCGCCGACGGTGAAGAAGCTCCGCGAGCCGTCGCCGGTCGCGGCGATCTCCGAGGCGAGTGGGCGCAGCGCCTCCCACTGGCTGCGGCTGGTGTCCTGAAACTCGTCGAGGAGCAGATGCTCGACCTTCGCGTCGATTCGCTCGAGCAGCTCCGAGTAGGGATGCACTCCGAGGTGAGTGCCGACCGCGCGGGTGACGCGGTCGTAGGTCACTTCGCCGCGCAGCGCCAGCAGTCGCTCACGTTCGCCCCGCACCAGTTTCGCCAGCCGCGCCGACGCCTCGGTGCGGCGAAGCGCGATGCGTTCGATCTCCCACGTGAAGCGGCGAATGGCGGGCCCGAGCGCCGCCGTGATCCGCGGATGCACCGGCTGCTTGTGGAACGTGCCGTCGCCGGCGGCGAGCGGCTTCACGATCCCCTTGCCCAGCGCCGCCACCCAGGCCTCGAGCGGCACTCCGTCTCCGGAGGCCTGGGCGTCGCGGATCGCGGCAACGAGCCCGATCGTCGTGCGGATCGCGTTCGTCACACGCTTTCCGCCGAGGCCCTTGCTGGTCTCGGCTTCGATCGCGAGCGCCTCGAGTCGCTCGAGGAACTCCGGCCACTCGATCTCGGGCGGCGGTTCGGGGAGCGCCCAGGACCACGCCGACTCGGGCGCTTCCTCGGCAAGGGCGGACAACGCCGACGAGGCGCCCCCAACCAGCGACTCGACCCCGCGGCCCGGATGACCCTCAGTGAGCGCATCGAGCGTCGCGAGCAGCGGTTCGGGCCCATGTTCGGCGAGCGAGGCGATCGCGGCCTCGACCGCGTCGAGCTCGAGCCGCGCTGCTCGATGCTCGTCGAGCGGCTCGAGCGGCACGGGCAGCCCGAGCTCCGACGCGCTTCCCGACGCGATGCCGAAGAAGAAGCTGTCGAGCGTCCGAACCTGCAGGCGATCGAGGCGGACAAGCAGCGTCTGCAGCAGCGCGAGGCATCGCTCGGCGGAGACCGCCGACGCGTCGAGCCCCAGCGCCTCGCGAAGCGACTTCCGTTCCCGGTCGCCCGCCTCGTCATGTCGCGACGCGATGGCGAGCCGCTGCAGGACTCGGGCGCGGATCTCGCCGGCCGCGGCACGGGTGAACGTCGAAGCGAGGATCGTCTCGGGATGCGGATCCCCCGACGACAGCAGGATCCCGAGGTACTGCGTGGTCAGCTGCCACGTCTTGCCGGTGCCCGCCGAGGCGAGGATCCGGCGATGGCGGAGGGAACTCAAGACTCCTCCCTTCCGCCGAGCTCGGCCGGAAGCACCGGCTCGTGCAGCAGGTTCGAGAAGGCGTCCGGATGCGCCGGAGGCTCGCTCATCGGGAAGCGACGGGCGCGGATCGCCCGCACCACCTCGCGGGCCTTCTCGATCGCCTCGTCGAAGACCTCGTCGCCCCAGCGTTCGATCGTTCGGAAGATCGCGGCGCTTCCCGAACGCGCGAGGCGAACGTAGCCGACCTCGATCGAATCCTCGGGCACCTCGAGCTGCACCGCGAGCAGATGGCGATAGACCGGCAGTTGCAGATCGATCCAACGTCGCCGATCGCCGCGCCCGACGAGATGGCTCTTTTCCGGATCGGCCGCCTCGTCACCGGTCTTGAAATCGAGGACGCGGAAGCGCCCCGTCTCGCGATGGCGATCGATGCGGTCGATCCTCGCCGTGAATGGCTGCGGATCCTCGCTCGGGCCGATCTCGAGCGCCGCGTCGAGCTGAAGCTCGACGTGCCGAGTCTCCCATCCCGAGGCGCGCGAGGCGGCCTCGGCCTCCGCGAAGCGATGCAGACGTCGACGCAGATTGCGAAGCTGCACGAGAATCGCTGCGCGGGGGCGGCCGCCGAAGGAGTGGGCGGCGATCTCGTCGAGGATCGCATCGAGCCGATCGCGGATCCGCGTCGCCTCCGTCTCGTGACGCAGTGCCGACTCGCCGCCGAACTGCTCGAGCACCGCGTGCGCGAGCGTCCCGAATCGGAGCGGGTCGAGTTCGCCGGCGGCGTCCGCAACCTCCCGCAGACGCTCGACGTTCCGCAACTCGAATCGCCGCGGATCGGCGAGGTACTGCCGCAGCGCGGTGACGGAGAGCTTCTCCGGAAGCGAGCGAGTCGGATCCGGAGCCGGCACTCGAAACCCGGACGCCGCCGCGGCCGCCCCGCGTCGCACCACCGGCTGCGGCGAGGTGAAGCGGATCACGCGATCCGCCGCCGCAGTCCCGTCTCCGTGCAGCAGCAGCCGGCTCGGCAACAGCGCCTTCCCGTCGGCATCCTTCAGCGGCACGATCACGTCGAGGTGCTCGCAGCGCGCGGCGAGCATGGAGAGGATCGCCGCGTCGCGGGCCTCACGCCGCCGCGCCGAACCAAGGCCGAGGCGTTCGCGAACGCGCTCGGGCAACAGCG
>JBMSXH010000290.1:0-3882 GCA_049425445.1 Phycisphaerales bacterium
GTTCAGGGGAGGTGCCGAGCGCAGCGAGGTGGAGGGGTCGTGCTGAGGCGGGAGGCGCGAATGACGCGACTCGAACATCCGGCGGTTCGGCATCAACTCGGCAAGTCGATGGCGTCACCGATCACGATGGAGCGATGTCTGACTCCGCCCCCGATCACATGCCCTGGATCGACCGCCGCGAGCAGGCACGCCGGCTCCGGCGAACGATGAACTTCCACGAAGCGCTCCTGTGGACTCGCCTTCGCCAGGTACGGCGGAGCGGTCTTCACTTTCGGAGGCAACACCCGGTGGGATCATGGTTTCTCGACTTTGCCTGCGTCAGTCGCCGGCTCGGCATCGAGCTCGACGGGTCGACCCACGACGATCTGATCCGGGACCGACATCGAGATGCCGCCTTGGAAGCGCGTGGCTGGAAGGTGTTGCGGATTTCCAACGTCGAGTTGCTCAGCGATCTCGACGGCGTTGCGGAAGCGATCGTGGCAACCGCCATAGCGCGACCGGTTCGATCTCGCCGGTCAGCCTGAGCGTCGTCAAGAATCCGGGGGAGGGCGATGGACCTCCACGGCGGCAGATCACGCCGACCCCCGATCCCTCATCAGCTTCCGCACCCCCGCGAGATTCATCTCGAGGAACGCCCGTCCGAGGAACGCGCTCCGCATCGCCTCCGGAACGCCCGCTGCGTCCGCCTGCGGATGGAGCCAGGCGCGATACCGATCGATCGCCTCGGAGTCATCGCATGACCGCGCCGTCTCGAGCAGGAACGCCGACTCCTCGGCCACGCGTCGCCTCGCCTTTGCCAGGAAGTCCGCCGCGTCGTCGATCCGTCCGCCGTGGGTGAGCCAGAGTCGATCGGGTCGTTCCGCCTCAAGACGCGCGAGCGAAGCATCCCACGCTTCCGGATCGAAGTCGGTCGCCGGCGTCGGCACCGAGATGAAGGTCGAGCCGGGCACCAGCATCGCCGCGACGTCGCCGGTGAAGCACTCGCGACCCCCGTCATGCTCGAGCATCCACGCGTGGTGGTGCTTGGCATGGCCCGGGGTCTCGATCGCCCGAAGCGAGGCTTCGCCGAACGTCGCTCGTTGTCCGTCCTCGAATGCGTCGACTCGGTCGGCCGGGCACGGAATCGGTGCGCCGTAGAACCGATCGAACCGCTCGCCGTGCACGCGCCGTGAACTCGCGACGAGCTTCTCGGGATCGACGAGGTGCCGCACGCCGCGCGGATGGACGAGCACCCGAGAGCCTCGCGCCGCGAAGCCGCCTACTGCACCGGCGTGATCGAGATGGATGTGGGTGAGAGCCACCGCCTCGATCGAAGCCGGCTCGACTCCGAGTCGTTCAAGTTCGGCCTCGAGCTGCGGCCGGCAGGCTTCGGGGCCGCACTCGACGAGCACGCGATGCGATCCGTGCGACACTCCTTCGTCGGGCACCTCCACGAGAAACGCGAGCGCCGCCCCAGGGAGCGCGAGGTAGTCGAGATCGATCGGCGTGATCGCACCGAGGGCCATCGGAGCAGGGTAGTGGGGACGCCGCGGCGCGGAGGTCGCCGGCTCGCCGCAAGGACCCGCGCGCGAGGCGCCTTCGACCGGGGTGCGTCGGTCCAGTCCTATGGATGCATCGCGGCCGCCATCGAATCGAGCACCCGACGATGCTCGGGGGCGAGGTCGTGCGGCCGCGCGCGGCAGGCATCCATCAGCCGGGCCATCGCGCGAAGGCCAAGCCGCTGCCGCCATCGGCCTCGACGGCTCGCGCGGTGCCGCGCCTCGAAGGTCGCGAGATCGCATCGCTGTGCGAGGGCCGCGAGGCTTGCGGCCGATGGCGACGGTCCGAGCACCACCATCGCCTCGCGGGTCGATCGCAGGGGGCGAAGGGCGAAGTGCGACGGATCCCGGCGATGCACGAAGGTCCCGTAGGTCTCGAACTCGCTGAAGCCGCTCGGCACGAGGTCGCGGTCGTCGATGGCCGCGAGCACCCGCGTGGGCCACGCGTCGTGGCCGCCTGCCGAGATCTGGTGGAGCATCGCGGCGACGAGATCGCTCCGCATGAGCAGATGCTCGTGGATGAACGAGTGCGCGGCGACCTCGCCATGCCCGATCAGTCGCTCGAGCGTTCGGAAGTAGGGCTCGTGGCGATCCTCGCGCGGAGCGAGCAGGGGCCGGGGCGATGGATCGCTCGAGAAGAGCCGCAGCGGCCGCAGCGGCAGGGTGTCGCCATCCCAGACGAGTCGCCATCCGGCGCCCGGTTCCGCCGCGGCGGCGAGCTTCAGGAACTGCTGCAGATACCAGCCGGCACGCCGCGGATCGGCGCCGCGCGAGACGAGGATCGCTTCGATCGACCCGCGATCGGGCACGCCCGCCACGTCGCGCTCGTCGCGCACCGACACGTCCTGCACGCTCGCCAGCGCCGAATGCAGCGGCGCGATCGCCTCGGGCGCCGCGATCACGACGATCCGCGAGACGTCGGTGAATGCTCGAAGCCCGAGGATCGACGCGGCCGCGACGCCGACCGGGCCCGGTCCGACGCAGACGATCGCGTCGACCGTCGGGGCAGGCGGAGGATCCGCTGGCGGCGAAGCAGCCCCGCCCTCACCCATCCGAGCGCTCCGGCGCGACCCGCGACAGCGCGATCGCGAGCGCGATGATCGCGCCCGGCGCCTTCGCTTCGACGATGCCGACGAAGCTCGAGACCAGCACCGCCGCGTAGATCGCGAGCATCGCGGCGAGTGCCGCATCGCCGCGTGATCGCCGCCAGAGCCGCGCGGCAAGCAGCCACAACGCGAGCGTCGCCAACGCGAGTTGCGGCAGGCCGCCCTCGACCCACGCGCGGGCGTAGGCGTTGTGGGGATGGTTGTTGAAGGCAACACGGGTCGCGAACTCGCGGAGCGACGGATCATCGCCCGCGGCGTCCTCCGCCCACGCGTCGAGCAGGCTTGGGAAGGCCCCCTTGCCGTGGCCGAGGAGTACCGTGCGCGGGCTCTCGGCGATCAGGTTGCCGCTCGCGACGAGCAGCCCCACGCGATCGCTCGCGAGCGAGAGGACCGCTTCTCGGGAAGACTCGTCGGGACCGGCGAGCGCGCGGTCTGCGCCGAGCGGACCATCGGGACCGAGCAGCAGCGAGATCGCCCGACGCGGGCCGTCGACGAGGCGCGTCGCCGCGGTCGGTGCCGCGAGCCAGACGGAGCCGAACGCCGCAGCAAGGACGAGTGCGGCGAGGAACGACGGCAAGAGATGTCGAACTCGACGCGGGCGCACCGCCACGAGAATCAGGCCGACGACGAGGTTCGCCAGTACCGAACGAAGACCGCTGAGCAGGATGCCGATCGTGGCGATCGCCGGGATCGGCAGCATCGACCAGCGTCCAGCGCCACGGGTTGCGATGATCGCGGCGAGCGGCACCACCGCCGCGATCTGCAGATACCAGCCCATCTGCCCGAAGGCCATGAGCCCGTGCAGATCGACGTAGGTTCGAGCCGGTTCGCCGTGCAGCAGAGGCCATGCGGCGAAGGCGAGCACGGCGATCGCCTGGACCGCACTGCCGGCCGCGAGGGCGGCCAGCAACGGCCACGCGCGGTGCGCGACCGGCCAGAGCATCAGAGGCGTCAAGAGCGCGCGTTCCGGCCGCAGCTGGCGCTCGAACTCGACCTCCGATGGCGCCCAGAGAAGCGTGACGAGGCTCCAGAGCCACCACGCGACGAAGAGAAGCCACACCGGATCGCGAAGCGCCGGGGCGAAGCAGCGCCAGATCCTTGGGAGCCTCAGCAGCGAGATCGCCGCAAGCGCTCCCCATGCGATCGCCTCGGGGGTGTTGGCGATCGCCTGCAGGAAACACCATGCCATCGCCGCGGCGATGTGCAGGGCGTGCCCCCGCGGATCATCCCGCTCGGCT
>JBMSXH010000291.1:0-3878 GCA_049425445.1 Phycisphaerales bacterium
GCGTCTGCGTGCCGACGCACGCGATGGAGCTGGTCGAGATCGCGGCGGCGCGCGAGGCGATCGACCGTCGGGAGATCGAGATTCGTCCGATGCTCCAGGCCCCGCTCGACTGCCTGGTGCAGCATCTCGTCACGATCGGTCTCGGCGGCGGCTTCGAGCCCGATGAACTCTTCGACGAGGTTCGAACCGCCTGGTGCTATCGGGATCTGGCTCGCGGGGCCTTCGACTGGTGCCTGGAGCTCGCCGCCCGCGGCGGCGCAACCCTCGGCGCGTATCCGAAGCACCATCGCCTCGTGGAGCGTGCCGGTCGGTACGCGGTGGAGGATCGCCGCATCGCGGCGATGCACCGGCTCAACATCGGGACGATCGCGGCGGATCCGACGATCTCGGTCCGCCTGCAGAACGGTCCGCGGCTCGGGGGCATCGAGGAGCGATTCATCGGACGGCTCCGGCCCGGCGAGCGATTCCTGTTCGCCGGCCGACATCTCGAACTGGTCCGCATCCGCGAACTCGTCGCCACGGTGCGGCCGGCTCGCGCCACCACCAACGCGACGCCGCACTGGGCCGGCTCCCGTTTCCCGCTCTCGACCGCGTTGGCGGCCGCGGTGCGGCGGACGCTCGACGCGGTGCGGCGGGGCTCGCCGCCGGACACGCCGGAGATGGTCTCGGCGGCGGCGATTCTCGCGGCCCAGGCGGATCGATCGCGGATTCCAGCCGCAGACTCGATTCTTGCTGAGGTCTTCCACGCCCATCGTCATGGCGGCGTCGGAAGCCATCTCTTCCTGCATCCCTTCGAAGGACGGCTGGTCCACGAAGGGCTTTCGGTGCTGCTGGGACTTCGCTTCGGTCGCCGCCGCCGCGGGAGCTTCGCGGTCTCCTTCAACGACTACGGCATCGAGTGGTGGAGCGAGGAGCCGTATCCGTTCGAGCGGATGCTCGCGGACGACGACGCCGCATCGATCTTCTCGCGCGACCGCCTCGTCGACGACCTCGTCGAGGCGGTCAACCTCGGCGAACTCTCGCGTCGCCAGTTTCGCGACATCGCCCGCGTGGCCGGACTGGTGCAGCAGCGCACGCTTGGCGGCGAGTCCTCGGCGCGGCAACTGCAGGCCGGCGCCTCGCTGATCTACGAGGTCTTCTCGCAGTTCGACCCCGGCAACCTCCTGCTCGAGCAGAGCCGGCGCGAGGTGCTCGACCGCCAGTGCGAAGGCGAGCGTCTGGCCGCGACGCTCGATCGCCTTGCCGCAGGCCCGATCGAACTGGTCGAGTTGGCGGCGCCGGGCCCGCTGGCGGTGCCGCTCATCGCCGATCGACTCGGCACCACCTTGTCGACCGAGACCGTGACCGAGCAGTTGTTGGCGATGGGCGTGGGCGTGACGTGAACGGCGCCGCTCGGATCGCCGCCTGCATGCCGATCGCGTCGTTGGGCGATTCGGTCGCGGGCCTCGTCGCCACCCGTCGAGCGCGCGGGCCAACGACAACACCGCCCGGCGCTGGGCCGGGCGGTGCGAGGGTTGGTCACGAAGTCCACTGGACCCGGGTCAGCCGCTGAGCTTGCCGCTCTTGTACTCCTCGAGCGTCTTCTTCATGCTCTCCTTCATGCGGCCCTCGGGGCTGATCTCGACGGCCTTCTCCTGCAGGGCGATCGCCTTCTTCGCGTCGCCAGCCTCCCAGTAGGCGCGGGCGAGGGTGTCGATGATCGAGCCGTCCTTGCCGCCGGAGAGTTCGTTGGCCTTCTGAGCGGCCTCCATCGCCATCTCGAGCACGGGGCCCTTGGCCTTGCCCGACTCCAGGACCGACCACGAGAGGGCGTTGAGCATCATCGGATCGCTGCTCGAGGCAACCATCTCCTCGGCGACGGGGAGCGCCTCGCCGGCCCGATCGAGTTCGATGATCAGGATCTGGGTTCGGCGCAGCTTCGCGTTGAGATCGTCGGGGTACTCCGCCAGCTGCTCGTCGAGGATCGCGACCGCCTTGGCGAAGTCCTTCTCGCGGCTCGCGGCCATGAAGGGGCGGCTGCGTGCATTCCACGCCGCCGACATCGCCTGCTCCTTCGCCCACTGCGCGCCGTAGGCCTTCGCATCCCATTCACCGGCGACGATCTTCGCGAGCGGCTCGTCCATGTTCATGGGATGGCCGATCCACGCGACCACGCCTTCCTGATCGACCACGAAGGCGGTGGGGATGCCGCGCTGGCCGGCCGCTCGCATGTAGTTGTTGTGATTCGAGCGATCGGGGTCGGTGACGAGGGTGTACTGGGCCTTCTTCTTCCACTCGTCGGTACCAAGGAACGTGGAGACCTTCTCGACGTCCTCGTCGCTGATTCCGATGATGGTGACCCCTTGCTCGGCGTACTGCTTCTGCAGTTCGGTGAGATGCGGCATGCTCGCCTTGCACGGGCCGCACCACGTCGCCCAGAACTCGACGACCGTCACCTTGCCGTCGGCGAAGCCGTCCATCTTCTCGCCGCGCACCCAGTGCTCGATGTCGAGGGCCGGGGCCTTGTCGCCGATCGAGAGCTTCTCGACGGCGGTCTGGTCGGCTGCCTGCGCGGGCTTGGCGGCGGCCGGCGCGATCGGGGTGGCGGGAACGACGTTCTGGGCGGAGGCGGATGCGGCGACGAGCAGCGACGCCGACGAGAGCACGATGGACCGGGGCAGAGGCATGCGAGGCTCCGAGGGAGGCGAGCGGAGGGCGGACCGAACGCGACGCCGCGTCCGCACGCGCGACTATACCGGTCCAGCGGCCGATTCCGACCCGGTACTCTTCCGGGATGAGCCAACCGCCGACGATCGACGCCTCGTCCAGCGCCCTCCTGATCGACGGAAAGGCCCTTGCGGCCGCCGTTCGGGCGGACGTCGGGGCGCGGGTGGCGTCGCTGCGAAGCCACGGTCGGCGTGTTCGGCTCGATGCGGTCCTCGCCGGTGGCGATCGGGCGGCGGAGCTCTACGCCGAGAGCCAGGCCCGGACCTGCGAGACCGTCGGAATCGAGTACCGCCTGCATCGGCTTCCGGCGAACGCGTCCTACGAGGATGTCGCCGGGCGGGTGCTGCTTCTCGGCAGCGACGAATCCGTCGGCGCGATCATGCTGCATCTGCCGCTGCCGGCCGGCATCGACACCGAGCGGGTCCAGTCGCTGATTCCGCCCGAGAAGGACGTCGAAGGCGTCAATCCCGCGAACATCGGCAACGTCGTCTACGGTCGACGGAGCCTCGTGCCGTGCACTGCTCGCGCGGTGCTCGAGATGATCGAGTCGACCGGCATCGCACTTCGCGGAAAGCGGTGCCTGGTGGTCGGCGCCAGCAACATCGTCGGGAAGCCGATCGCGGTGCTGCTGATGCGCGAGGAGGCGACGGTCGTCTCGACCAACAAGTTCACCGCGGACCTGCCGACGCTCGCCCGCGAGGCGGACGTGCTCGTGGCGGCGGCGGGCGTGCCGCATCTCGTGACGCGAGAGTGGGTGAAGCCTGGCGCCGTGGTCATCGACGTGGGCATTCACCGGATCGACGGTCCGGATGGCCCGCGCACGGTGGGCGACGTCGACTTCGAGGCGGTGAGTCGCGTGGCGAGCCACCTCTCGCCGGTGCCGGGCGGCGTGGGCCCCATGACCGTCGCGATGCTGCTTCGCAACTGCGTGGATGCCGCCGAACGAGTCGGCTGAGCGGCGGGCGACGCGGCGGGTGGCGATGATCGGCCAGCGCGGAGCGGGCCTTGCGTGGCTCGAACGGTCACCCCTGCAGTCGGCGAAGCACCTCGCGGTAGCGGGCGAGCAGGGCTTCCTGCACGGGTGGGGGCACGGTCGGACCGGGCGGCGCCTTGTCCCAGCGTCCCGCATCGGCCTCGCCTTGAAGCCAGTCGCGCAGAGGCTGCTTGTCGTA
>JBMSXH010000292.1:0-3866 GCA_049425445.1 Phycisphaerales bacterium
CTGCACCAGTTCGAACGCCGCGGCCGTCTTCGAGTGGGCGCGCGCCGGCGGGGCAGCGCCCCTCGAACCCGGCGAGCGGGTGCAGGTGCTCTTCCTGCCCGATCAGCATCTCGGTCGCAACACCGCGAAGCGGCGCGGCTTCACCACCGAAGTCGATGCTGCGCGGGACGGCGGGCTCGCGGAGACGGCCCTCTGGAATCCGAGGAAGGAGCGCGGCGGTCTCGACGAGGCGACGATCGCTTCGGCCAAGGTGCTGCTGTGGGCGGGGCACTGCAGCGTGCACAAGCTCTTCCGGCCCGAACATGTCGAGGAGATCCGCGCCTGCGGCGACGGCACGCAGGTGCTGGTGCACCCGGAGTGCTGCCAGGAAGTGGTCGATCTGGCGGATCGCGTCGGCTCGACCGAGTTCATCATCCGGCAGATCGAGCAGTCCGAGCCGGGTTCGCGATGGGCGGTGGGAACCGAGATCCATCTCGTCTCGCGGCTTGCGAAGCAGGCGGCCGCCCGCGGCGTCGAGGTGCGCATCCTCAGCGACTGCCAATGCCTCTGCACCACGATGTACCGGATCGACCAGCCGCACCTGCTGTGGGCGCTCGATCACCTCGCCGAGGGTCGGGTGGTCAATCGGATCGCGGTGCATCCCGAGGCGAGGCGCGACGCGCTCAAGGCGCTCGATCGCATGCTCTCGCTCGTCGAGAACCCTCTGCCCGCCGCGGCGGTGGACTGACGCGTGGCCACGGACTCGTCAACCAGCGAACGGCAGCCGGAGCGACGCCGATCGCGGCGGCGGATCTGGGTCGCCTCGGTCGCGGCAGTGCTCGTCCTGGCGGCCTTGGTCGTGCCGAGTCTCCTGCGGCCGCTCGCGGCCTCGGCGATTCGAGACGCGGTTCGAGCCGAAGTGCCCGAGTCGGCCGACGTGTCGGTTTCCGTCTCGCTCGGCTGGACCGCACCGCTCGGCGCGATCGTCGGCGTGCGCGATGGCGGGGAGGTGCAGGCCTCGCTCGAGATCGCGACCGATCGGGGACTGCTCTCGTGGCTTGGCCCCGTGTTCGGCGGCTCGATCGGGGAGGTGCCGATCTCGTTCTCGCTCGTCGCGCGACTGGAGGGCGCCGCCGGACGAGCGATGCTCGATCGGCTTCGAGACGAGCGTTCGCGAAGCGCGAGCGAGGCGCCGACGGCGACCGGGTCCGGCGAACCCCGGGACGCTTCGGGCATTCCGGAAGGGCTTTCGATCGCGGCGGACGGATCGATCGATCTCGCCATCATCGATGCGGAGCGAGGGATCGATCTCGCGATCGACTCGGAGCAGGTCGAGTTGATCCTGCTCGCCGACCGGACGGTCGAAGCCGCCGTGACGCTGCGGATCGGACGCGTCGCCGAGGCCGCGGCGCTTCCGGGTCGATTCACGCTTGAAGGATCGCTTGCGAGGGCACTCGCCGCGGACGGATCGATCTCCTGGTCGCAGGCCGAGGGCGCGGTCTCGATCGAGTCTTCGTCGCTTGGATTCGAATGGGAAGGACGCGACGTCTCGATCGAGTCGCTCCGGGCGAGCGTCGCGGCGAGCGCCGCGGAGGGGCTGTCGCTGGGCGCGAGGCTCGCCGGCGCGATCGATGGTGCGGTGGCGCAGGGCGAGGCCGATCTCGCCTGGCGTTCGCCCTTCGCCGAGGACGGATCGCTCCGCGGCGATCTCGCCGGACTCGGCGGGGTGGCGACGATCACCGGCATGCCGACGGCTGCGGTCGCGTCGTTCGTGCCCTCGCCGTACGACGAGTTCCTCCGCGATCTCGGTTCCTCGCTCGATGCGGAGATCGCGGTGCCGACGGAAGCCGCGGCCGCGGTGGTCGCGAGGATCGCGATGGAGCGTCTTCAAGTCGACGCCAACGGTCGTCTCGACCGCGTCACGGGACTTCTCGCCGACGGTGCCGCGACGATCTCGGCGGATCCGTCCATGCGAGCGCTGATCGCCGCCGGCGGGCTTGCGATCGATGAAGGATCGTCGCTCGAGTCGCGGATTCCGATCGCGTTCTCGATCGAGGGGCTCGAACTGCTCGAGTCGAACGATCTGCGGATCGCCAGCGGCGGCGGCTCGATCGGCGCGGGCGGGGTGCTCGTGCGGGCGCTGCTTCCGCAGGCCTCGCTCTCGGGCGGAGACTCGATCGGACTCGAACTCTCGTCGCTCCGCTGGAGGATCTCCGATGGCGTCGCCGCACTCGAGGCTCGCGGCAAGGTCGAGGTCGACGGGGTGCTCTCGCTCGAGACCGCGGCGGATCGTCCGGCGCTTCCGATCGCCGATCTCGACGTCGAGTGGTTCGCGGAGCCGCTCGGCAAGGCGCTGTCGCTCCGGGCTCGCGCGGCGTCGGAAGGCGCGATCGTCCGCTTCGAGGAGCGATTCGACGGCCTGTGGACCGGTCGCGGATGGGTTCCGGTCGCCGACCTGCGCCCGCACGGCAATCTCTCGCTCGAGGGCGTCGCCGCCGGGCGCGTCGCACCGTGGATTCCAGAGCCCTATCGCGCGGCGTGGTCGGCGCAGGATCTCGACGCGATCTCGGTGCAGCTGGGCACGAGGGTCGAAGGCGATCGTCTCGAAGGAGTCATGCAGATCGCCGGCAACGGGCTGTCGATGCGAGCGCCGATCTCGCTCGACTCGCAGCGGCTTGCGGTCGGCTCGGCCTCCGTCGACGCGACGCTTCGTCCCGAGGCGATCGATCTGCTTCCGGAGGCGATTCGCGGCGAGTGGAGGCTGTTCGAGCCGGCGTCGGTCGCGGTCGCCGTCGAGCCGATCGTGTTCGCGGTGACGTCGCTCGGGCGCGGGGAGTTCGATCTGCCGCCGATCTCGGCGTCGATCGCCTCGCCGGCCATCGTGTTCGGCTCGCTCGACTCCGACGAGCGGATCGCGGTGAGCGAAGTTCGTCTGGCGATGCGGCAAGGCAAGGATGGATCGATCGACGCCGACGCCTCCCTGACGGTGCCGCCGTTCTCGCGCGGACTCGGCGAGGGACAGGAGCGCGTGGTCGAGACGACGCGTCCGTTCGTGGCGAGCCTGAAGGCGCAGGGGCTTGCGGCTCCGGCGTCGGCGGCGGGTTTCGGAGGACTGGTGCTGGAGTGGTCTCCGATCGAGATGTCGCTGGCGGCCGGTGCGTCGAAGGTCTCGAGCGTGGTCGCGGCGCATCGCGCCTCGATCCAGCCGCAGGGCGACGGCGAGCGCTTCGCGATCTCGCTCCGGCCGATCGCGTCGGTGGATTCGGCGGCGTCGCTTCGGTTCGAGGGGGCGCTCGTTCGCGGGCAGGAGAGCGCCTGGGTGATCGACGGAGAGGGCTCCGCGAACGATCTGCCCGCGGCGATCGCCACGGTCTTCGCGTCGGACGACGGCCTGGTGGGCCGGGCGCTCGGCGAGACGCTCGACGCGACGATTCGAGCGGTGGCGCTGTCCGGCGACTCGGGCGAGGTCGCGCTCTCGCTCGAGGGAGCGGGGGGGCGGCTCGATCTGCCGCGGTTGCTCGTCGAGCCGGAGGTGCTTCGGATTCCGCTCGAGCCGGCGTTCTCCGGGCAGTTCGCGTTCTCGCCCGGACTTCTGACGTCGCTCGAGGACCTGAACCCGATGCTCGGCCACCTGGAGTCGATGGAGGAGCCGATCCGGATCCGGATGTGGGAGTGTTCGATTCCGCGGGCGGGCGTCGGCCTCGATCGGCTGAACGGGCGGATGCGGGTCGACTTCGGGCGCGGGCGATTCGTTCCCGACGGCGTCCTCGAGCGGATCCTCGTCGCGTTCGGCGATGCCGCCGCGGACGGGTTCGACGGGTTCGCGGATCCGCTGATCGCGACGATTCGTCAGGGGCAGGTCTCCTACGAGAACTTCGCGGTCCGCT
>JBMSXH010000293.1:0-3866 GCA_049425445.1 Phycisphaerales bacterium
CGCGTCCATCCAGTCCATCCCGTCCATGTGACCGCCCGCCGAGCGAAGCGAGCGATCACCGTGTGACGTGGCCCGCTTCGGGCTGCGCCCGAAGCGAGAAAGGAGAGAGGAGAAGAGTCGAGGAGGAGACGAACCTGGGACCAGGCGCCCGCCACACCGTCGCTCGCGCTACGCGTAATGCTTGCCGAAGCGGTTTCCGATGAAGTCCGCGTACTCCACGTCCTCCATCCGCACGAAGCCCTTGGTCGGCAGCTTGCCCGAGGCGAGCAGGTCGACCACCGCGCAGATGCCCGCGGCGGTCGTGATCTGGATGGCGGTCCACGGAAGCCCGTCGAAGTCCTGATGCAGGATGCAGCGGGCGTAGGTCCGCTCGACGAGGCGTCCCTCGACCAGCCCCGACGCGCTCACGAAGACCACGACCTGGTCGTCCTCGGTCGCCGGCACTTCACGTTCCCAGAGCTTGCCGAGCCCCTCGGGATCCTTCGCGAAGCCCATCTCGTGCAGCAGGAACCACACGAGGTCGCGATGGCCGGGGAACCGGATCGTCTTGTAGTTCACGCGGTCGGCCCGACCCTTCAGGCTCTCCGCCAGCGTGCCGAGGCCGCCGGACGTGTTGAAGGCCTCGAACTCGACGCCGTCGATCACGAGCCGCTCGTGTCCCTCGAGCGCCGCGACGGTGGTGAACTCGCCGCCGTCGATCGCCTCGCACGGATGCAGGTACTCGTTGATGAGCCCCGCGGTCGACCAGGTGAGGTTGTAGCCGAGCATGTTCGCCGGATGCCGCGGCAGCGCGCCGACCCGCATGCGGAGTTCACGGATCCTCGCCATGCCGCGGGCGAGATGCCGTCCCGCGATCGCGATGAAGCCCGGCGCGAGGCCGCACTGCGGAATGAAGGCCGTCGACGCGCCTTCGGCAAGCTGCATGACCTGCTTGGTCACCGCGACGTCCTCGGTGAGATCGAGGTAGTGGACGCCCGCGGCCTTCGCCCGGGATGCGATGCCCGGATTGCAGTGGAACGGGGCGCAGGAGAGCACCGCCCAGCAGCCGGCGAGCGCCGCGTCGAGAGCCTTCACGTCGGAGACGTCGCCCTGCACCCGATCGATCTCGGGCCGATTCGACGCGAACCACGCGAGCGCCTCGGCGCTCGGGTCGATCACCCGCACGCGGTAGTCGCCGCAGGTCGAGAGGAAGTGTCCCGCCATCCGGCCGATCCGGCCCGCTCCGACCACCAGCACCTGCTTCACGCGTCGCTCCTGACATGCGGCGAGCGGATCCAGCCGGGCCGGATCCGCCAGTTGACCCTCGGCCGATCCGAAGGGGGGAAGAGGGTATCGCCAAGGACCTCCGCGGAGAATCAGTCGGTCCGTCTCGGAGATCGAAATCGCCTGATCGTCGCCGGGCGAGGCGGTCGTGGCGTCCGAACGAAGGTCCAAGAACTTCGTCGACGGGGACCCGGGAACCGGCGGAGGCGACGTGGTCCGTGCTCACCGGCCGCCGGCGAAGCGGGTGTTGAAGCGGCGATGCAACTCCTCGCGACGCGGGGTCGATTCGGACCCCGCCCGAAGCGGAAGCGGCTCGAGGGTCGCGCCGAGGCCCGTGAACGGATCCATGTCCTTGCACCAGCCCTCGAGTTCGAGCACCCAGGCCCGCGTCCGATCGGCGGGAAGCGGCGGCGCGCGATCGGCGAACTCGAGCCTCACCTCCTCGCCCGCGCCGAAGATGGCCACCGCGTCGTCGGTGGTTGCGAGGAGTTCCGTGCAGGGACCGAAGGCGGTGTAGAAGCCGAACTGGAACTGCACATCCCAGAGCGGCGCCCGACGGTCGTAGTCGTAGGAGGGGCGTCGCTGCGGCAGGTGCGGCCGATGCGCGAAGCCGGTGTCCGCGACGCTCGCCTCCGCGAGCGGCATCTCGCGGCGCTCCGCATCCGGGCACGGCTCGAACCATGCCAGTTGCACCCGATCGAGATAGACCTCGTTCGTCGATCGAAGCCGAAGCGTGGTGCAGTCTTGCGGAAGCATGGCCCGGTCGATCGGGAACGACGCCTGCCGCGGCATGCCCGCGGGGTAGCCGTACTGCTCGACGAGGGTGATCCACTCGTTGGTCGCGGGATCGAGGGCCTCGAGGGTCGGCGCTTCCGGCGTGGCGCCCGCCTGCCACATCGCGAAGGAGGTCGAGGAGTACGGGTACTCGACCCATCCGTCGACGACGAGGGCCGGATCGCCCTCGCCCGACGCGATCGCATGCGGGAACGAGAACGTCAGCGTCCACGCCGCGGCGGTGCGCCCGATGAAGCGAGGATCGGCCTCGCCGGGATCGGCCGCGACGAAGTCGGCGAGGGCAAGTTCCTCGGTCGCATCGAGCGCCCGGTCGCCGTGCGTCATCGTCGCCGCCGATGGCGTCATCGCTCGTCGGAAGAAGCGGGGCTGTCCCGTCGGTGCGGGTCCAGAGATGCCCATGCGCTCGTCGAGCGTCATCGACCAGCCGGCGGGCAGGTCCCACGCGACGAGTCGCGCCGAGTCGAGGTAGCACGCCTCCTCCATCGGTTCGCCGAGGCGGATCTCGAAGCGGCCGTTCCGCGGCGCGATCACGCCATCGCCGCCGAGCAGCACCGATTCGAGCGGGCGCGGCGTGGGGTAGATCGGCACCAGCGTGCCGTCGGGGGTCTCCTCGATCGCGGCGAGATAACCCATGCCGCCCACGCCGAGGGTGTCGGTGACGAACTCGAAGCGGGTGCCGTTCCACGCGAAGATCACCGGGCACGACGAGATCTGCCGCTGCGTCTCGACGACGCGGTGGATGCCCGGCCCGAGCTCGAGCTCGCTCTGCAGGACGCCGTCGGGCCAGTCGATCGAGAGCCACTCGAGGCTCGGCGCGCCGGCAAGCCCGAAGAGCACCGGCTCGAGCGGCTGGCCGCCCGCGCCGCCTCGCCACGGCAACGCCGTGCGGGACTGCCAGGCGCCGACGGTTCGTGCGTCGCCGCGGGTGCCGAGGCCGCTCTCGTTGGTGCGCATCTGCTGCGAGGGATCGGTGCGGCCGCTGAACCAGATCGCCGCGAAGCCCATGCGGCCCGGACCGGCATCACGCCAGCGCGGCGTTCCATCGGTCTCGCCGACGAGCATCACCGCGCCGCGGGCGTCGGGCACCGCGAGCGAGGCGATCGCCGGCAGAGGGCCGACCGACTCGACGAGATTGCCGCGAGCATCGCGGATCTCGAAGGCGACCGAGCCGTCGCCGAGCGGTCGCGAGAGCAGAAGGTTCGTCCGACCACTGCCCGCGAGATCGATCGCGGAGAGGGCGAACGCTCCGGGGGTCGCCGCCGCCTCGCTCGCGATCTCGACGCGCCTGACGACGCCCGACTCGATCGCCCAGATGGCGAGTTCCCGCGCGTCGGCGTCGCCGGAGATCGCCGCAAGCATCGGCCCGCCCGAGTCGTCGTCGCGGAACCAGACCGCTTCGACGGGATTCGTCGCCTCGATCGAGGCGAAGCGGGCATCGCGCCGCCACGACCAGAGCAGGTCGTTGATCCAGACCTCGGCGGGGGCGTTCGTCGCGAGCAGCATGACGTCGAGGTCGCCGTCGTCGTCGAAGTCGCCGAGCGCCGCGGAGGTGGCGTCCGGAAGGGAGTCGGCGAGCCGGCGGTGGATCCAGGTCGTGGCGCGCTCCGCGTCACCGTCGCGGCGATTGAGGATGAACCGCGTGCCGTCGTCGTCGCTCGCGATGAGGTCGACGTCGCCGTCATGGTCGAAGTCGGCGGCGGCGAGGAGGCGGAGACCTTCCGAGTTCGGAGCACCCCTCCGTCGACTCGCTTCGCTCGTCGCCACCTCCCCCGCGTCGCTTCGCTCCGCCGGGGAGGAGTCTCGCCGCG
>JBMSXH010000294.1:0-3862 GCA_049425445.1 Phycisphaerales bacterium
CAGCCGCCGGAACTGCTCGAACGAGACGCTCTCTCCGCCGAGAACCAGTTCCCAGCGATAGCCCACCACGCGGTCGAGACCACTTCCGGACACCGGACCTTCGCTGCCGACGGAGGTCTCCACGGGGTCGAGCCGCAGGCGGGCGGCCAGCCGACTCGTCGGGTCTGCCCACCACGAGGGGACCTCGAGCAGAATGCCCGACTCCTCGAGGATCGGCCGATGCTCCCGCAACAGCGCGTAGGTCTCGGCGGTCGAGATCGCGATGGCACCCGCCGCCGGATCCTGAAGCATCGCTTCAAGCCGAGGCCAGATGCGTGCCGCCTTGGCCAGTTCGGTCAGGAGCGTTTCCTCGAGATCGGCGCCGGCGGCGGATCCACCCGGCGCGATCGCAAGCCCTGCCATGATGTCGGACGGATCGAACCACGGTGCGTCGGGATCGGAGCCCTCCGCAAGCCCGAACCGCAACGTCCAAACGCTGCCCGTGCGATCGACCGGCCCCGAAGGTTACGAAGGCTCGTCGGGCTCGACCAGCAGAAAACGCAGCCGCATCTTGCCGAGCGACCGCTCTTCCTCCAGTCGCGAGAGCCATGATCGCACCCGACGCGGAAGTTCCAGGTCGCGCCCGACACCACAGTCGACCCGAGGCTCGATGCGGAGGAGACCGCCCAGCCAGACCACGTGAGGGTCCACCGGATCGTGCCAGGAGTCGATCGAGTCCTCGAAGGACTCGGCGCGGAGGGTCGCCCGCACGATCGCGTCGGTCCAAGCGCAGGTCGCCTGGTCGATCACCGCAACGGGATCGCTCGGGCTCTCCGTGCCGCAGCGGACGGCGGCCGGCATCGACGACGCGAGGCGATCGAGTCGGCTTCGGGCGTCCGCGTCACCGGTCCAGAGAAGCCAACGTGCTTCCCCGAACCCGCGCGGGTCCGCCACCAGCGACGGGACGACTCGCTGGTCGGCCAGCCACTCTGCGGATTCCCTCGCGAGCGCGAACCAGAATCGGAGCTCGTGCCCGAAGCGGATTCCCTCGGGCTCCGATGCCTCGAGTGCGAGGAGCCAGCCGACGGTCTCGGCCTCGGGGAGCACCACGGTTGGCACCTGCACGCGCTCCAGCGTCGGTACCTGCAGCTCTTCGGGCTCTTCGCCCCGCAGCGCCAGCAGGCGGGGGCTTGGCCAGGGCCTGCCGTTCGACCCGCATGGCAAGGTCAGTTCGACGTGATCGACGCCAAAGGCCTCGGCGGTGCTCCGCAGCGAGCGGGCGAGCGACTCGGCGTCGACTGCGAATGGATGTTCGCGACGCTCCGGGCTCGCCGACTCGCTCGGGATCTCGCGGGAGGTCCCCTCCGCCCAGAGATGCAATCGACGGCGGGTCCAGACGGCGTGCAGGATCATCGGTGGGAGGCAGGGTCGGATCTTGGGAGCGTCGAGTGATTGCGCTGGGGCTCGAACCCAGGACCTAGCGATTAAAAGTCGCTTGCTCTACCAACTGAGCTACGCAATCGCGAAACGACGAGTGTAGGGGGGAATCGCATCGGGACGACTCGCTCGGCCGGATCGGCCACCGATTCGCGAGGGGCCTTCAAGTCGGCGCCGTCGAGCGAGGGGCGACGATTCGCCAAATGGCATGCGCGAGACGCGAGGGCCCGACTCCGGGGGGGAAGCCACCGTCCCCAAGCCCGACCCCGGATGGCCCCGAGGTGCTTCGGGCCGTCGGTCGGCCGCTTCGTTCGAGGGAATCTTGTGTCCAAGGCGAGACTTGCCCGATAAACGACTCAACCTTGGTCCGAGATGGACCGATGGCGGGAGGGGCGGAAGCCCGACCGGAGCCGGATCGCAGGACGCGGCCGGCGATCGACGGACCCGCACGAGCCGAGGCGAACCATGAGCGACCATCTGCCACTCGTCGAGCGTTTCCTCACCTACCTGATCGACGAGCGTCACTTCAGCCCATACACGAGCCGTTGCTACGGGCTCGATCTGCGGCAGTACATCGAATTCATGTCCGGGGAGTTCGGGATCGATCTCGATCCCTCCGCCGAGCAGGCGGCTCTCGACGCGGGCCCCGATGCCGCCGGACGCTTCATGCACACCGCGACCGGTCGCCTGATGGCGGCGGATCCCGAGACCGTACGGGCCTTCCTCGTCCGGATGAGCGACCAGAACTACTCCGCGGCCACGATGGCCCGAAAGATCGCCACGCTGCGGTCCTTCCACAAGTGGGCCGAACGCCGCGGATTCGTGCGGACCAATCCGATGGTCCTGATCCGCACCCCCAAGCAGTCGAAGCGGCTCCCCCGGGCGATCAGCGTCGATGAGATCGAACGCCTGCTCTCGGCGCCCGATCCGAACGAGCTGCTCGGCGCCCGGGACCGTGCGATTCTCGAGACGCTCTATTCGACCGGCATCCGCGTGAGCGAGGTCGTCGGCATCAATCGCGGCGACCTCAACGAGGCCGGAGAGGCGATCGTGATTCGCGGCAAGGGGCGTCGCGAGCGGATCGTCCCTCTCGGCTCGCACGCGCTCGCGGCCCTTCGCCACTACCTCGACATGCTCGACGCGGAACTCTCGAGGGCAGGCACCATCGCGGCGCCGAACTCTCCCCTGTTCGTCAACAAGCACGGCAGCCGCCTGAGCAGCCGCTCGGTGCGCCGCAAGGTGTCGAAGTACCTCTCGCAGGTCGGCCTGGACCCCAACATCAGCCCCCACACCATCCGCCACAGCTTCGCGACGCACCTGCTCGACAACGGCGCGGATCTGCGTTCGGTGCAGGAGCTGCTCGGCCATCAGTCGCTCTCGAGCACGCAGGTCTACACCCACCTGACGACGGCTCGCATGCGGGAGGCCTACGACCGGGCCCACCCGCGGGCCGAAGCGTCCTGACTGCGCCGGTGCCTCGGGCTTCGGCGATCGGGCCCGGGTGGTCGATCCTCGAGCGGGATGCCGCCGAGGCGCTGTCGTCGCTCGAGGAACACTCCGTCGACCTCTGCTACCTCGACCCGCCGTTCGGGACCGGGCGTCGCTTTGCATCGTCCGCAGGCGGCTTCGATGATCGCGCCGCATCCGCGGAGGAGTTCGGCGCCCTGATCAGACCGTGGATCCGGGAGATCCATCGGGTGCTCGCGCCGCATGGCGTGGTGCTTCTGCACGCGGATTGGCGGCATTCGCACCGCCTTCGACTCTGGCTCGAGGCGGTCTTCGGCGAAGACGCCTTCGTCAACCATCTCGTCTGGAGCTACGGCCTCGGCGGGAGCTCTCCAAGGCGCTTCGCGCGAAAGCACGACGACATCCTGTTCTTCGCCAAGGGGCCCGCGTACTTCTTCGATCCGCCTCGGATTCCAGCGACGAGCGCGCGGATGAAAGGGCAGTTCAAGAAGGCGACCGATGTCCTTGACGTTCCTTCGATCAACAACATGTCCCACGAGCGATGCGGATGGCCGACGCAGAAGCCGCTCGCGCTGCTACGGATGCTGGTGCAGGCGTGTTGCCCGTCCGGCGGAGTCGTGCTCGACCCGTGCTGCGGCAGCGGCACCGCGCTCGTCGCGGCGATCGAATCGGGGCGCACCGCGATCGGGTAGGTGTCCGCCGGCGAGGAACGCCATGCCGGCGATGGCCGTCACGCCGAGGTGGGCGTGTCCACGTGCTCGCTGCTCCTCGACCGACAGTGCCTGGTCGAGCACCACGTAGTCGTCCATCATCTTGTGGCCGACGAGTGCGGCCCAGCCGCCGCAGGCGAGCTGTCGGTCGGCAAGCCACTGGAGGCCGCGGTCAGACGCGCGCTCGGAGTCCTCCCGGAGGCGCTGCGCTGCAGCATCCGGGGGGCCAGCGCCGGCAGGCAGGGTGGCTGTCTGTGCGGCATCCTGTG
>JBMSXH010000295.1:0-3856 GCA_049425445.1 Phycisphaerales bacterium
CGCTCGCGAGCATCGCGGGCTCGACGCCGAACGCCGCCAGCGCCGCGAGCTCCCGCGCTGCCGTTTCGCCCGAAGCCTCGAGCAGCTTGGCGCCCCAGAGCGGTCCCGCCGGCGAGAGTTCGCCCTTCGCGAGACGCTCCCCCAGATCGCCGCGGTCGAGATCCTCGCGGGTCACCAGGAAGCTCGATCCGCCCTCGTGCCGGAACGCGACGTCGCCCTCCGCGAGCGACTCGAAGGTCCCCTCGCGGAGCCTCGCGTCGAGCAGCCGGTTGTAGGCCGCCGACTGGATCGCGCTCACCCAGAAGCTCCGCGCGTGATCGCCCGCCGACATCACCGCGCGACGCGCCTTCCCGTACTTCATGTACTTGCGAAGCGCGATGCGCTCCGCGGCGTCGTTGTGCCCCCAGCCCTCCGCGGCCCGTTCGAAGTCGCCGGCATCGAACGCCTCGCGAAACGGGCGCTGATGCTCGGGAAACGCCGAGCCTTTCGCGCCGAGCAGTTCTCCGAGCACGCCGTCCCAGTCCTGACGCAGCAGGAGCGCGCCGAGCCGATGGGTGTTCGCGCGATAGCCGAATCGCTGAGGACCGAAGTGGTTCGGCGCGCCGCGCCGCTCGAGCGTCTGCAGCCGTCGCCAGATCATCGGAGCCGCGAGCGGATCGATGCGGCGGATGCGGATCACGAAGCGGTTGCCGGCCAGATGCCCGCGGCGAAGCTTGTTTCGATGCCACATCGCCCAGAGCACCGCGACGCGATCGGTGCCGAGATCGATCGAGCCCGGGCCGGTCGCCGCGGCGAACTCCCTCACGCGGCCGGGCAGATGCACCGACACGGTCTGCCGCGTGATCGCGAGGCGATCCTTCATGCCCGCCGCGCCGATCGCGCTCTCGGCCACGCCGAAGTGCCGGCCGAGCAGCCGCAGCAGCTCGGCGTGCGACATCATCCGCTTCTGGATGCCGAGATAGAGATGCTCGCCGTCGCCGGTGGGCTCGTAGAGCGGCAGCTCCTCGACGAGGAAGTCCTCCGCGCGTTCCTTGATGACGCCTGCCGGTCGACCAGCCGGATCGAGCAGATGCTCGCACGGGAGCGGATCGGGAAAGGGATTCGGAAGCTCGGGTGTCCTCGGAGACGCCGCGCTGCGCTCGTCCTTCTCGGCCGGCTCGCGATCGTGCACGCCCGTCGAGGACGGGGTCACTGCCACGGTTCGTCCTCGTCGGCGTCCTCTTCCTCCTCGAACAGTTCCGGAGCATCCTCGGCGAAGTCCTGCTCGAGCGCTTCCGCGGCCGCCTGCTGCGCTTCGGCCGAGAGCGACGGATCGTTCGCGGCCTGCTCGAGCACCTCCTCGGCGACGAAGATCGGCACGCCTTCCGCGACACCGAGGGCGATCGCATCGCTCGGCCGCGAGTCGATCTCGATGTTCGCGCCCGCCTGCTCGACGAGCAGCTTCGCGTAGAACGTGCCGCCCTTGAGATCGTGGATCTCGATCGAGGTCAGGGTGCCACCGAGGGCGCGGATCGTCGACGCGAGCAGATCGTGGGTCTGCGGGCGAGGGATCTCGAAGCCCTTCAGGCGACGCTCGATCGCGAAGGCTTCCGGCAGACCGATCACGATCGGGAAGGTGCGGCTTCCGCCCACCTCGCTCAGCTCGATGATCTGCATGTCGGTCATCTCGCGGATGAAGACCCGCGAGAGTTCCATGCGCACCGCCATCGGAGGCCTCCCGTGCCGAGATCGAGATCGACTCGACGCGGCGCGATCGTAGCAGCACCGGACCGACGCCCGGCCATCGGATTCGGACCCGATCGAGTCGTGGAGCAGGCGACGGTGCTCAGCCGGTCCAGCCACCGAGCACGAGGCTCAGATCGACCCCGTCGACGGTGCCGCTGCGATCGACGTCCGCCTCGCACGAGACGTCCGGCGGGCAAGGACCCCACGAGCCGAGCACGATCGCGAGGTCCGCGCCGTTCACGTGGCCGTCTCGATCGACATCGCCCGGAGCAGGGACTGCCGCCACCGCCGCAGCCGCGTCGAGCCGGCCGAAGCCGGTGAAGAGGTCGTAGCCGGGCTCGTCGAGGTCGACGGTGGTCGCCTCGAGAATCTCGCGGATCGACTCGGCGTCGAGATAGGGGTTCACCGCAAGCATCAGCGAGGCCGTGCCGCTGACGTGCGGCGCCGCGAAACTCGTGCCGTCGCGCGTGGTGTGGGTCGTGGTGCCGCTGGCGCACAGCACCCGTTGACCTGGTGCGACGAGCGAGATTCCAACCCCCCAACGCGAGTTCGACCATCGGAGGTCGAGGTTGTTGGACGCTCCGACGGCGATCGTCTCGGGCCACTGCGCCGGGAAGGCGAGGGTCGAACTCGTGCCGTTGCCGGTCGCGGCGACCATGGTCACGCCCGAGGCGTGTGCATAGAGCACGGCGTTGCGAAGGAACTCCGTGCCCGCGAAGTACTGCAGGCTCATGTTGGCGATCGCCGCGCCGGCATCGGTCGCGAAGACCAGCCCTTCCGCGACGTAGGACTCCGCGCCGCTGCAGGGGTTGACGACGACGATCGGCAGGAACTTCACGTTCCAGTCGACCCCGGCGATCCCGGTCCCGTCGCCTCCGCGGCCCCCGAGAAGGCTCGCGACGCCGGTGCCGTGGCTTCCGCACACGTCGGTGGTGTCGTCGGTGTCGAGCGGCACGTTCCAGCCCGGCAGAATCCGCCCCGCGAGATCGAGGTGCGGATTCACTCCGCTGTCGAGGATCGCGACCACGACGTTGCCGCTCCCGGTCGTGCGTGACCACGCTCCGAGGGCATCGATGTCGGCCCCGGGAACACCCTCGACGCCTGCCACGGTCTGCCCGATGTTGCGGAGATTCCACTGCTCGGGGAAGCGCGGGTCGTCTGGCAGATCGCCGGCAAGCCCGCCGATCCCGTCGAGTTCCGCGAGTTCGACGCCCTCGAGTTGCGCGAACCGTGCCCGCAGCGAAACCGCATCGCTGCCGCGGGGCACCTCGACCACGACGAAGCGATCAAGCCCGAGGGCGGACGCGAGCAGGGCATCGGCGGCGCCGCGGCGAAGCGCCGGGCGAATCCGTTCCACCGACGCTTCGGCAAACGACTCACGCGAAGCGACGGTCGAGATTCCCTCGACGCGAAGCACCCAATGCGCGCCGTCTCGCACCGCCGTCGCGCCGGGTGCGAGCCGGAGGATCACCCGATCGGAGGCGAACCCACCGACCGTGTCGGGCGCAGCGGCATTGGCCACCGGACGCGGATCCCGAGGAGTCGGACTGGAACGCTGCTCGAGACGCGGCATCGCGAGAGGCGACTCGCCGGACGAGGTCGAAGGCGGGGCACCCCACGCCAATCCAGATGCGACCGCCCAACCTCCCACGAGGCCCAGGGCAGACAGGGTCTGTTGCTTGAGTAGGACGCCCATCGCTTCGATCCAATCCACCCTACGCCGCGAAGCCCCCCAAGGCTCGCGGGAATTCGCCTTGAGCCTCGAACCGCTTCAGGTTGTGCCGCCGAGGCCCGGCGACGAGGCCGGGGCGCGGGTTATAGTCCCCGCTTCGCGCGATTCCCGGCGGTCCGTACGCCCCTGCTCAGACCGCTTGATCTTTTCAAGAGCCCCTTTCGAGAGCCGCCCCATGCCCGCCAACCGCCATCTCTTCACCTCCGAATCCGTCTCGATGGGTCATCCCGACAAGCTGGCGGACCAGATCTCCGACGCGGTGCTCGACGCGATGCTCAAGGTCGATCCGCGGTCGCGGGTCGCCTGCGAGACGCTCGTCACCACCGGCCTCGCGATGGTCGCCGGCGAAGTGACCTGCGGCGGCTACGTCGACATCCCGACGATCGTTCGCGAGACCGT
>JBMSXH010000296.1:0-3847 GCA_049425445.1 Phycisphaerales bacterium
GTGAAGGAGGTCTTCGCGTACAAGCGAAGCACGCAGCCGCTCGCCGACCACTCCGCAGGCTGCATGTTCCGCAACCCCGAAGTGGAACTCGACGGCGTGCGGCGTGGCGCAGGCTGGCTGATCGATCAGGCCGGCCTGAAAGGTCTCTCGGTCGGCGGCGCGGAGGTGAGTCGGCAGCACGCCAACTTCTTCACGGTGCGACCCGGGGCGACGGCATCCGATCTGCTCGAACTCTCCTCGCTGGTGGCGTCGAGGGTCTTCGATCGGTTCGGCGTGCGAATCGAGCGCGAAGTCGTGGTGTGGAACCGCGGCGAGCACGAGACCGACCAGCGGATCGAATCGGAGCGAGGGACATGAATTCGTCGAGCGAGTCGACTCGGCCGCTGAGAGAGAAGGCCCCCGAGCGTCTGCGGGTGGTGGTGCTGATGGGCGGCCCCGACGCCGAGCACGAGGTGAGCCTGCGGTCTGGAGCGCAGGTGCTGCTCGCCCTGCAGGCCTCGGGACTCGAGGCGACCTCGCTCGTCGTCGACCGCCCCGAAGTCGAGGCGTTGCGCGGCCTCGATGCAGACGTGGTGTTTCCCGTGCTTCACGGACCGTTCGGCGAAGGTGGCCCGTTGCAGGAGCGGCTCGAGGCCGCGGGCGTCGCCTTCGTGGGCTGCGGATCGTCGGCATCTCGTCTGGGCATGGACAAGCTCGCGTGCAAGCGGATCGTGTCGGCGGTCGGCGTGCCGACCCCCGAGGCGGAGCCCCTCGTTCCCGGCATGCCGACGCGGATCGAGCCGCCGGCGGTGATCAAGCCGATCGACGACGGTTCGAGCGTCGGCGTTCGCCTGTGCGACTCGCCGCGCGACGTGGCCGAGGCACGGAAGGAGTTGGAGCCTCGCTTCGAGCGGCTGATGATCGAACGACGAATCCGCGGCCGCGAGATCACGGTGGGCCTGCTCGACGGCCATCCCCTGCCGATCATCGAGATCGTGCCGGCGAAGGGCTTCTACGACTTCGAAGCCAAGTACCTGCGAGACGACACGCGGTATCTGGTCGATCCGCCGATCGAGCCGAGGTTCGCCGACGCGTGCCGCCACCACGCCGTCGCCGCGTGGAACGCCATCGGATGCCGGGATCTCGCGAGAGTCGACTTCCTGCTCGACCACGATGGCCCGTGGTTCCTCGAGATCAACACGATGCCCGGTATGACCGACCACTCGCTGCTGCCGAAGGCCGCCGCGAAGGCCGGATGCTCGATGCCGGTCCTGTGCCGGTCGCTCGTCGAACGGGCGTGGTCTCGCGGGGCAAGGACGGCCGCCGCGACGATCGAGGCGTGAGTCGAAGACGCGATCGATCGGGCAGGACCTTCAAGCACGTGGGAGGGCGTCGATCGTCCCGACCCGCCGCGACAGCATCGGGAAGGGCCTGGGTTCCGGCGTCGGTGTTCCCGAAGGTGACGCGGCCTTTCTGCGACGTGCCCAATGGAGCGGAAGGCTTCGACTCGCCGATGACCGACGCTCGATGGGTCGCTCAGCCTCCAACTCCAAGACGCCTTCATGGCGCGCTCGCCTGCTCGACGCCCTCGGTCGCACCACCGATCGGGCCGGTGAACGCCTCGCCGCCCTGCTGCCCGAGGATGGCGCGGCACGCGCGTGGAGCGATCGGATTGGAACGGGGCTCGTCGTCTGCAGCCTGCTCCTCGTCGCGATCCTTGGCCTCCCCAGTCTGGTCGAACGGGCCTCGAACCCGGGCTCCGCGCTCAGCCGCGAGGAGGCCATCGGCTTGGCGGGCCCCACCGTGCGGTTCGCCGACGATGTCTCCTGGCTCGATCCGGCCGAACGTGAGCGGATCGAGATCTCGATCGCAGCTGAACTCGCGGGCCGATCCGCGTTCGATCGCGACGCGCTCGCGGCGGCCGCCGAAGCCGCGAGCCGAACCGGCTGGTTTCCGGGTCCGGCCACCCTCCTTCGAACCAGCCTTGACGAGGTTCTGGTGACCACGCCGCTTCGGGTACCGCGGGCGGTCGTTCGAAGTCGGGGCCGAGACCACCTCATCGATCTCGACGGCGTCCTGCTCCCCATGAGTTGGCGCGAGCGGACCGCCCCCAAGGCGCTGCCGGCGATTGTCGGCGTGCGCGAGCCGGTACCGGATCGACCCGGAACTCGATGGGATGGCGGCAGCATTGCGATCGGCTTCGCGGTGCTCGAAGCGATCACCCATCGACCTTGGAACTCGCAGATCCGCGCGATCGATCTGCAGGGCGTCGATCGAGGCGAAGCGATCCATCTCCAAACCGCCGGCGGCGGCACCATCGTGTGGGGTACCACCGACCCCGTCTCGGTCGGCGAGGTTCCCGTCGCGACCCGCCTCGCCTACCTCGATCGCCTGCATCAGCGAGCCGGCTCGATCGAGCCGCCGTCAGGCATGGCGTGGGACCTGCGCCTCGACTACCTCGCAGCGCGGGCCTCGCACCCCGACTCCGCGGGAGCGTTGGCCGCCGCCGACCGCTGAAGCTCCGAGACCAATTCGATGTTCGACCCGCGAGGTCTTCGTGCCGCCGGCGAAGGCTGCCACGCGAAGGCGAGACCGCCGTCATGAAAAATCCGCCGCCCCGAGGGGCGGCGGATGATCCGTTGAGCGTTGAGAGAACGGCGAAGCCGATGGCCTCGCCTGCGGACTCACCAGCTGTCGCGATCGCGACCGCCGCCGCCACCGCCGTAGCCACCACGGCCACCGCCGCCGCCGCCGCCGAAGCCGCCACGGCCACCGCCGCCGCCGCCGAAGCCGCCGCGGCCACCGCCGCCGCCACCGAAGCCGCCGCCACGAGGACCATCGGTCCGCGGACGAGCCTCGTTCACGTTGATGGTCCGGCCATCGACGTCCTGGCCGTTGAGGGCCTCGATCGCCGCCTTCGCCTGGTTGTCATCGGACATGGTCACGAACGCGAAGCCACGGGGCCGTCCGGTCTCGCGATCGGTAGCGATGAACACCTCATCGACGGCGCCATGGGCGGAGAACAGCTGCTGCAGCGTCCCCTCGGAGGTCTTGAAATTCAGGTTTCCAACAAAGATCTTCACGAACGCATCCTCGCTGAGGCCTCGGGTAATCCAGCAGTCGGCTGAGCGGCCTCAGGGCGGAGCGCAGTCGGACCGGAGCGGCATCGGAGCCGCGGGGACGGAGTGTACCAAGCCCCCAATCCTGTCAAGACGGTGAATCCGGAGAAACCCCCTTCCGGCGTCAGATGCCTGAAGGAGCACCTTGAAGGACCCGTTGCCTTGATCACGGCTCCACGTCATACTGCGGGGCTCCCCGTTGGGGCGGTCGCGTCGACCGCTCCTCACTTCGCGCCCGCTCCGGGCCCCAAGGACAGCGCCATGGCCAGCCGCCGCATCGAACTCCTGCTCAACCGCACCGTCGAACACCTCGGCCTCGTCGGGGACGTCGTCCGCGTCCGCGCGGGCTACGCCCGGAACTACCTCCTTCCCATGGGACTGGCCGAGCCGCCCACCCCGGAGAAGGTCGAGGCCCTCAAGGAAGCCCGCGCAGCCGCGCAGGCCGAGCAGGCCGCCATGCGTGCCGCCCGTGCGGAGACGATCGACAAGCTCACCGACATCACGGTTCGGCTGGTTCGGTCGTGCAACGATCAGGGAGCGCTCTACGGGTCCGTGACCCAGCGGGACATCTCCGACGCCCTGATCGAACTGGGCTACGACGTCGACATGCGGGCGGTGCGACTCAGCCAGCCGATCCGCCGCCTTGGCGAGAACCAGGTGCTCATCCAGTTCGAGCGGGATCTCAAGCAGGAGATCACCGTCCGCATCGTGCCCGATCGCGAGATCGAGGGCGAGCGCGAGGAGGAGAC
>JBMSXH010000297.1:0-3832 GCA_049425445.1 Phycisphaerales bacterium
GACGCGGCCATCACGATCCCGGTCGGCCGGGTGGACGGCGCTCGGCGTCGTCTGATCGAGACGGTCGAGCAGACCCTCGAGGACGCGATCGCCGAGATCCGCCCGGGCCGCCGCTGGAGCGAGATCGCCGCGTCGATCCAGGCCTCGGCCGAGTCGGCGGGCTTCGCCACCGTGACAGGTTGGACCGGTCATGGCATCGGGCGGCAGTTGCACGAGTGGCCCCCGGCCCCGGCGACCCTGACCGAGGCGCTTCTCGTCTCCGAGGACTTCACGCTGCTTCCGGGCATGGTGCTCGCGATCGAGCCGGTCTTCGTGCTGCAGTCGCCCTCGCCGGCCGCCGCAGGGTGCGCCCGCGGCGTGGCGGTCCGGATCGGCGAGGACGGCTGGTCGGTGGAGACGCTTTCGGGTAGCCCGGCCTGTCATGTCGAACACACCGTGGCGGTCACTCGGCGGGGGGGAGAGATCCTCACCCGCCGGCTCGACCGAGTCGCATCCACGGCGATGGCCTTCTCCGCGGCATCCATGGAAGGGAGCGTCGCGTGACCAAGGAAGGGAAGATCACCCTCGAGGCCGAGGTCACCGAGGCGCTGCCCGACGCGAAGTTCCGCGTGAAGCTTCCCAATGGACAGCAGATCATCGCCTACGTGAGCGGTAAGATGCGGAAGTTCTTCATCCGGATCGTGCCGGGCGATCGGGTGACCGTCGAATTGAGCCCGTACGACATGACCAAGGGGCGGATCATCGTCCGCCACTGATGTTCGTGTCTTGAAGGTCGCCGCGAGTCGGCGAAAGGAGTGAATGCCGTGAAGGTCCGCAGCAGCATCAAGCGACGCACCCTCGATTGCCAGGTGGTGATCCGAAAGGGCAAGCGCTTCGTCATCAACAAGAAGAACCCCCGACTGAAGCAGCGTCAGGGCTGAGTCCGTCCTCGGAGCGATTTGCCATGCCCCGTATCGCCGGTGTCGACATTCCCGAGAAGAAGAAGATCCTGTACTCCCTGCAGTACATCCATGGGATCGGTCCCAAGTTCGCCGCGCAGATCCTCGAGCGAACCGGCATCGATCCGGATCGCCGAGCCAGCGAGCTCGACGACCAGGAGCTCAGTTCGATCAACGCGACGATCGACACGGGCTTCGTGGTCGAAGGTGCGCTGCGGCGGCAGGTGCAGCAGGACATCCAGCGCCTGAAGGACATCCGCTCGCTGCGTGGCGATCGCCACCGCCGCGGGCTCCCGGTCCGTGGCCAGCGCACCCGCACCAACGCCCGCACCCGCAAGGGCCGCAAGAAGACCGTCGCCGGCAAGAAGGGCGTGAAGGGCTGATCGTGCCCGCGGCCTTGCCGCGAGCCGAGTTCCGAATCGAGAGATCCAGACCATGTCGAGCAAGAAGAAGGTCCGCAAGAACGTGCTGAAGGGGATCGCCCACATCAAGGCGACCTACAACAACACGCTCGTCACGATCACCGACGTCAACGGCGAGACCCTCTGCTGGGACTCCGCCGGCACCGCCGGTTTCAAGGGTGCTCGCAAGAGCACGCCGTTCGCCGCAACCCGCGCGAGCGAGCGTGCGGCGGGCAAGGCCAAGCGCTACGGCATGCGGGAGGTCGAGGTCCGCGTCCGCGGCGCCGGTCCCGGCAAGGAGTCCGCGGTCACCGCGCTCCAGGCCAACGGCCTCAAGATCACCGCCATCGAGGACCACACCCCGATCCCGTTCAACGGATGCCGTCCGCCGAAGAAGCGACGCGTCTGATCGTCCATTCCCCCGCGACGCAGCAGGGCGGGAGGCGGCACCGGCAGGCCGCCTCTTCGATCCGAACGGTCGCGGGTCTCCTTCAAGGAACCTGCCGGAAACCCGGAGCAAGAGCATGCATGTCCGCTGGCGTGGCCTGGAACTCCCGGCCAAGGTCGAAGCCGATCCCCGCAGCCTGACCCCCACGTTCGGCCGGTTCGTCGCCGAGCCGTTCGAGCGAGGCTTCGGCACCACGGTCGGGAACAGCCTTCGTCGAATCCTGCTCTCGAGCCTCGAGGGCGCCGCGATCACCGGCGTCAAGATCCAGGGCGTCGAGCACGAGTTCTCGTCGATCCCCGGGATCTACGAGGACGTGACCGACATCATCCTGAACATCAAGGGCCTCGTGGTCAGCAGCGAGTCCGACGAGCCGCGTCGCATGAAGGTCTCCGCGGAGGGACCGGGCGAGGTCACCGCCGAACTCATCGAGGCGGATCCGTCGGTCGTCATCCACAACCGCGAGAAGGTCATCGCGACCCTCACCGAGCCGGTCGACTTCATCGCCGAGTTCACCGTCGAGCGGGGCCGCGGCTATCGCCCGGCGTCCGAGCATCGCGAGGGCGAGGATCAGGTCATCGGCGAGATTCCGATCGACGCGATCTTCTCCCCGGTGCAGCGGGTCCGCTTCCGCGTCGAGGACACCCGCGTCGGCCAGCGGACCAACTACGACCGTCTGGTCCTCGACATCTGGACCAACGGCACGCTGCGTCCGGAACTCGCGCTCGTCGAGGCCGCGAAGATCCTCCGGAAGCACCTCAACCCGTTCGTGCAGGCCGACGAGATCGGCTCGATGACGGTCGCTCCGGAGGTCGTCGCGAAGGGTGCGATCGACCAGGAGCTGATCCGCAAGCTCAACACGTCGGTCGCCCAGCTCAACCTCTCCGTCCGCGCCGCCAACTGCCTCGAGAGCGCCCGCATCCGCACGGTGGCGGAGCTCATGCCGAAGCAGGAGGAGGAGCTGCTCGCGATCCGCAGCTTCGGCAAGACGAGCCTCCGCGAAGTCAAGCGGAAGCTCGAGGATCTCGGTCTCGTCATGGGCAGCCCGCTGCCCGAGGGCTTCGTCGCGGACGAACCGCGGCGCATGCTTTCCTGATCCGTCCCTTCGTCCCGGCCCCGGCCGAGGAGTTCGACCGATGCGTCACCGTATCGCTGGCAAGCAGCTCAACGTCAACAGCAACCACCGTCGCGCCATGCTCCGCAACCTCGCGGCGGGCCTCTTCGAGCACGGGCGGATCGAGACCACCATGGCGAAGGCCAAGGCGGTCCAGCCGTTCGTGGAGCGACTGATCACGCTCGCCCTGAAGGGCGATCTCTCGGCTCGTCGACGCCTCGTGTCGCGGCTGACCGATCGGCGGATCTTCGCGTGGGTCGCGGACCCCAACGTCCCCGATGAGCGGAAGTCCAGTCCGTACTTCGATCTGCCCGACGCCTCGGCGGTCAAGTTCAATCGCTACGGCGAACTCAAGAAGTCGCCGCGGCTGGTGCAGCACCTCATGGCGACCGTCGCGCCGATGTATCGCGATCGTCCCGGGGGCTACACGCGGATCGTGAAGCTCGGCAAGCACCGCCTCGGCGATGCGACCGATCTGGTCATGCTCGAACTCGTCGGCAAGGAGGAGGGCCCGCAGATCCGCGGACAGTCCTCCCGCCGGCGCAAGATCGCCGAGGGCCGCACCGCCTTCGCCGCCAAGCTGATGGCGGAGCGGAAGGGAGCGGCTTCCGGGACCGCGGCGGCCGAGCCGTCTCCCGAGGCCCCGTCCGAGGGCTGATCGTCCCGCCCCATCGCCATCTCGCACCGTCGCCGGCTTCCGGCGGCGGTTTTTCATTGAGGCCCGGCCGAATCGTGGCTTCAAGCCGGTTGGTTTCGCCAAGTCGAGCATCAGGACTGCCGATACCGTGGGATCCGCGTGCGAGCCACGCCCGCTTCACGTGGCCCTCGGAAATCACCGGTCCCGAGCCTCGCGACATGGCCGACTCCCGCCGTTACCTGCTGATCACTCCGGCCCGCAACGAAGCGGAGTTCGCCAAGAGGACGCTCGACTCGG
>JBMSXH010000298.1:0-3807 GCA_049425445.1 Phycisphaerales bacterium
GCGCCGACGACGGCGAGGCGCTCGCGGCGTGGCCGTCGCGGGTCCGGTCGAGGATCTCGATCACGAAGCTGCGGGTCGCCTCGTCGATCGGTTCGGCGTCGAGCAGCGCGAGGCGATCGGAGTCGGGCAGCGCGATCATCCGTTCGAGCAGGCCCCACGCGGATTGAGGATCGAAACGGCTGTCCTGGGCGACCATGCGTGCTCCCGCGGAAGGGGGACTCGAAGCGGTCCGAGTTCGTCGGAGCCGGATGTCCAAGGCGAGATCGACGCCGGACCATCGAATCGCCCCGGAATCCCGCCGCCCCATGATGTCGGGTCGGGTCGCGCCGAGCAACCACGGAGGGGCCGATTGGGGCCGGTGCGAGACGGGCGTCGGCGGAATCGCCGCTTGTCCGGGCCCCCGATCGCGGCGGCCGTAGGTTCAGGCGATGGACTGGAACGAATCCGAGGAGGAGGCGGGCGAACGGCGATCCCGCCGCGAGGCCCGCATTCCCGAACGCCTCATGCGGCTGCTCACCACCGAGCCGTTTGCGCCGATCCGCGTGTTCGCGGGCGGCTGGGTCTGGGAGTTGCGGTCCCGCGAGGCGATGGTCGTGGCCTCGTCGGATCCCGTGCTGCGCGGGCTGGCTCGACGACCCGGTCACGAGGCGTGGGTCGATCTCGAGATCCGCGCCTCGCAGATCATCGCCATCGAGGTTGATTCGAGGCTCTTCCAGGCGGAAGATTGGACCGAGCCGAAGGAGGCGCCGTGATGGTCTCGATCGACGAGTTTCGGAGGGTTGCCTTCGCGCAGCCGTTCATCACCTACGTCGTGCATCTCCGCGACGGACGTCGGTTCGTCGTCGCGAGACCCTTCTCCACCATGCTCTACCCCGATGGCGAGCACGCGCTGTCGTACCACGCTCCGGACGAGTCGAACGTGCGCGGCGAGGAGGATGAGATCTCCTACCGTGTTTCGGAGATCGATCATCTCGAACTCCGGCCCGACCTCGAGTGCTGGGATTTCAAGCAGCGGCGATGGCGCCGTTCCGGCTGACCGCCGACGCTTCGGCGCTCAGCGATTCCCCTTCGCCTCGCCGATGGTCCCGTCGCCTCGGAAGCTGAAGTCGCGGTCGTCGCGGGTTCCGTGCAGGCCGTCGGGACCCGACGCCCGCAGCACCACGAAGACGACCTCGCTCGGCCGCTCGACGATCGCGGGATCCTCGCCGAACTCGATCTCGAACGGCTTCTCCGCGGCATCGGCAAGCAGCGCCGCGTCGACCGCGGCGAGAATCGCGTCGCGCGACGTCGCCGGCGCCAGCGCCGCCATGGCCGCATCCTGCTTCCACGCGGCGATCAGCGCCGCCGCGGCGGCACGGGCCCGCGCCTCGGTCGGGCCGACGTACTCCTCGGCGATCGCACGGCGCATCGGGTTGTCGCCACGGCCGGTGTCGGGACGCACCGCGAAGGTGGCGCCGACGAACTCCGAGGGATAGCGGTTGTTGGTGCGGTCGGCGTCGGCGATCTCGCCGTAGGGGTCGAGCCGGAAGGCGACGGGCCGCTTCTCGGTGACGAAGAGCTTCGAGACCGCCTCGTGGTCCTGCTTCCAGATCTCCGCAGGCAGTCGCACGAGTTCCTCCGATCCGTCCTCGTAGGTCACCGTCACCGGCAGCGGCATCACCACGCCGCCGAAGTTGCGGAAGCGGACCACGGTGAAGAACTCCGGCGCCGACCAGAGGTCGCGATCGGCCTCGGGCATCGAGTCGAGCCAGCGCCGGTACGCGCGGCGATCCTCGGGCGTGACGTCGAGTTCGTCGAAGCGGTCGTAGAAGTCCTCGAGCTCGGGGAAGCGATCGGTGCGCCGCACGCTGCCCGCGTCGCGCTCGACGCTCACCGTCGAGGGGCGTCCGTCGCGATCGGCCTTGCGGAAGGCCTTGTCGAGATCGGGATCCTCGGTGTCGAGGCGAAACGCGGTCACCTTCTCGATGCCGACATCCACGTGCTCGGTCGAGTAGAACCAGCCGCGCCAGAACCAGTCGAGGTCGACGCCGCTCGCGTCCTCCATGGTGCGGAAGAAGTCCGCGGGCATCGGCCGCCTGAACGCCCAGCGGCGGCAGTACTCGCGGAAGGCGAAGTCGAAGAGCTCGCGGCCCATCACCGTCTCGCGAAGGATGTTGAGGGCCGCCGCGGGCTTGGCGTACGCGTTGTTGCCGAACTGGATGACGCTCTCGGAGTTGGTCATGATCGGACGCTGGTCCTCGCTGATCATGTAGCCCACGATCGCCTGCGGCTCGCCGCGACCGCGGGTCCAGCGCTCGTCCCACCGCCGTTCCGCCAGACGCTGCACGAAGGTGTTGAGGCCCTCGTCCATCCAGGTCCACTGGCGTTCGTCGCTGTTGATGATCATGGGGAACCAGAAGTGCCCGACCTCGTGGATGATCACCTTGACGAGGCCCTTCTGCGTGCCCTCGCTCCAGGTGCCGTCCTTCTCGGGCCGCGGGCCGTTGAAGGTGATCATCGGGTACTCCATGCCGCCGACCGGTCCGTTCACGGAGATCGCGGTGGGGTACGGATAGGGATAGGCGATGTCGCTGTAGGCCTCGATCGCGTGGGCGACCGACTGCGTCGAGTACTTGGACCAGAGCGGCTCGGCGGCGTTGGGCCAGAAGCTCATGCACATCGTCGACCGCTCGCCGGTCTCGGGATCGTCGCGCCCCGGCACCGCCACCCCGAAGGCGTCCCAGATGAACTTCGGGCTCGCGGCCCACGCGAAGTCGCGGACGTCCTCCGCGGCGAAGCGCCAGGTGCGGCGGCCGCGGGTGCCGGCCTCCTTCAGCTCGCGATCGCGGGCCTCGTTGGCGAGCGCCTCCTCGGGCGAGACGACGTAGAGCGGCCGTTCGGCGCCGCGCGCCTCGTCGAGCCGCTCGCGCTGCGCGTCGGTCAGCACCTCGTCGGCGTTCTCGAGTTCGCCGGTGGCCGCGACGACGTAGGTCTCCGGCACGTCGATGGCGACCTCGTAGTCGCCGAACTCGAGCGTGAACTCGCCGCGCCCGAGGAACTGCTTGTGCTGCCAGCCGGTCGCGTCGGTGTAGGCGCACATCCGCGGGAACCACTTCGAGACGAGATAGAGCGCGTTGCCGTCCTCGGGGAACCACTCGTAGAGGCTTCGGCCGCGACCCTGCCGCTTCTCGCGCATCGGGTAGTGCCAGCGGATCGAGAACCCGATCGACTGCCCGGCCTCGAGCGGCTCGGGCAGATCGATCCGCATCATGGTGCCGACGATCGTGTGCGGAAGCGGCTCGCCCGCGGCGTCGAGCACCGACTCGATCGTCACGCCGCCGGTCCAGTTCCGGTTGGCGTCGAGTTCGCGGAGGAATCCGACGCCCTGCTCCTGCCGGAGGTCGGGACCGGCATCGGAGAGCAGCGCCTGCGAGTCCTTCGCGTAGCGGTTGGGCTCGAGTTGCATCCAGAGATAGGTCAGGTCGTCGGGGCTGTCGTTGAAGTAGGTCACCCGCTCGAAGCCTTCGATGCGGTGGCCTTCGTCGTCGAGCCGCACGTCGATCGCGTAGTCGGCGCGGTTCTGCCAGTACTCGGGTCCCGGCGCCCCGGAGGCGGTCCGAAAGGCGTTCGGCGTGGGCAGGATCTCCTCGAGCTGGCGGAACTTGTCGGGCTGCGAGAGCTTCTCGATCGCGAGCCACGTCTCCTCATGGAGTTCGTGGCCGTCGGCGAGCGGCGGATGCGCCGCGAGCGTCGACGCGAGGGAGACGATGGCCACGGCCGCCGCGAACGCATGGATTCGATTCATGCGGCGAGGATAGCGGTGGGGGT
>JBMSXH010000299.1:0-3794 GCA_049425445.1 Phycisphaerales bacterium
CGCTGCCACGACGACGCCTCGCCGCCGCCGTGGTGGGTTCGCCTGCCGGCACTCCTCGCGGGTCCCGGGATCGCTTTGGCGGTGGCGACGCTGCTCGGGCCGGGGGGTGAAGCCGCTCCGTCGCCGGACGCGGTGGCTCTGGGTCGGGACGGCGCGCTCGTGCTGGGCTTGCTCGGTTGGATGGCCACGTGGTGGCTCTTTCAGGCGGTGCCCATTCCGGTGACGGCCCTGCTTCCGGTCGCGGTCCTGCCGCTGCTTGGCGTGAGCCGGTTCGGACAGGCGGCGGCACCGTACGCCTCGGACGTCATCTTTCTCTTCGCCGGGGGGTGTCTCCTCGCGACGGCGATCGATCGGCACGGTCTCGGCCGGCGATTCGCGGGCGCGATCCTCTCGGTCGCGGGGCGGCGGCCGAGCGCGATCGTCGCGGCCTTCATCGTGGTGACCGCGCTGCTCTCGTCGGTGGTCTCCAACACCGCCACCGTCGCGATCGTGCTGCCGTTGGCGATGGGGGCGATCGCGTACGTCGATCGCCACGCCGTCGCCAGGCCGGGTCGGACGGTGCCCGCCGGGCGTTTCGCGGTCTGCCTGCTGCTTGCGGTCGCCTACGCGGCGAACATCGGCGGCTGCCTCACGATCGTGGGAAGCCCGCCCAACGCGATCGGCGCGAAGCTCCTGAGCGAGGAGACCGGCACGCCGATCTCCTTCCTCGGATGGATGCGCTTCGGCGGGCCGGTCGTGCTCGTGATGCTGCCCTTGATGTGGGCGCTGCTCACGATGGTCCTCCTGCCGCTTCGCGATCTCGAACTCGAAGCGACGGAAGGCCCGGCCTTCGAGCCCGGCCCCCCGATGGCCCGAGAGAGTTGGTTCACGCTTGTGGTGTTCATCGCCACCGTTGCGGCCTGGGTCACGCGCCCGCTCTGGCCTGCGGAACTTGCCTCGATCGGCGACTGGGGCATCGCGACGATCTCGGCGCTGCTGCTGCTGTGCGTGCCCCTTCGGTTCTCCGTGGGCGGGGCCGCGCTCGAGGCCCGCGATCTCGCGCGGCTTCCCTGGGGCGTCTTCATCCTCTTCGGCGGCGGCATCAGCCTGGCCGAGGCGATGAAGACCCATGGCGTCGACGCCTATCTGGGCTCGCTCTTCACCGGGCTCGAAGGCCTCTCGCCATGGCTCGTGATCGCCACGGTCGTCGCGGCGGTCGTCTTCCTGACCGAAGTCACCTCGAACACCGCGGTCGCGAGCGCCGTGATTCCCGTCCTCATCGTGCTCGGCGATGCGCTGGGGATTCCCGCCGCGGAACTCGCCCTCACCGTCGCGATCGCGGCAAGCCTCGCGTTCATGCTGCCGGTCGGCACGCCGCCCAACGCCCTCGTCTACTCGACGGGCATGGTGCCGGTGGGCGCCATGATCCGCGCCGGGATCGTCCTGAACCTCGTCTCGATCGTCGTGCTGACGGTGCTCTCGCGGGTGCTGCTCTGATCGAACGGACGTCTCGCGGCGGCGATGGGTCGCCGGTACCTTCCCGCCATGCCCGACGCGGACCCGTCCCGATTCCATGGACTGCTCGCGATCGCGGCGTTCATCCTCGTGGCGTGGGCGTGCTCTTCCGCGAGGCGACGGATCAACCTGCGGATCGTCGTGACGGGTCTCCTGCTGCAGGTGGCGATCGCGATCGTGCTGCTGCGGATCCCCGCGACCGCGGACGCGTTCGACGTCGTCGCAGGCCTCGTCGCGAAGGCGATCTCCTTCGCCGACGAGGGCAGCCGCTTCGTCTTCGGAAGCCTCGCCGATCCCGGCGGCGCCTGGGGCTTCGTCTTCGCCTTCCGGGTGATCCCGGTGATCATCTTCTTCGCGGCGATGATGGCGTTGCTCTACCAGCTTCGCATCATGCCGCTCGTCGTCGCGGGCATGGCGTGGTGCCTGCGCCGCACGCTCGGGGTGACCGGCACCGAGGCGCTCGCGACCGCGAGCAACGTGCTGATCGGGCAGACCGAGGCGCCGCTTTGCGTGCGGCCCTACCTGCCGTCGATGACCCGATCGCAGCTGATGGTCGTCATGACCGGCGGCTTCGCGACGATCGCCGGCAGCGTGCTCGCGGGCTACGTGAGCTTCCTCGGCGGCGACGACGAGGCGCGGCGGATCGAGTTCGCGCGGCACCTCTTGACCGCCTCGCTCATGTCGGCGCCCGCGGCGTTCGTGATGGCGAAGCTGCTCGTGCCCGAGACCGAGCCGGTCGAGGAGGGCGAGGTCGAGTCCGCGGAACTCAAGCCCGGGGTGAACGCGCTCGACGCGATCGCGGTGGGAGCGGGCGACGGGCTCAAGCTCGCCCTCAACGTCGCGGCGATGCTCATCGCATTCGTCTCGCTGCTGGCGCTCCTCGACTGGCCGATCGCCTCGCTCGGCGAATGGGGGCCGATCGCGCGCTGGCGGGGCGAGATGGACTTCGGTGCGTGGGGGATCGCGCCGTTGCTTGGGCTGTTGTTCACGCCGGTCGCTTGGATGCTCGGCATCGCGTCGGGCGACGTCTCGAAGGTCGGCGAACTGCTTGGAACCCAGATCGTCGCGACGGAGTTCATCGCCTATCTCAAGCTTGCCGAGATGCAGTCGGCCGGCGAACTCTCGCACCGCTCGGTCGTGATCGCGACCTACGCCCTGTGCGGCTTCGCGAATCTGCCCGCGATCGCCATCCAGATCGGCGGACTCGGCGCACTCGCGCCGTCGCGTCGGGCGGATCTCTCTCGGCTCGCGTTCCGGGCGATGTGCGGCGGGGCGATGGCGTGCTGGTCGACCGCGGCGATCGCGGCGATGGTGCTGCCTTCGGACGTCTCGACGCCGCGGGTCGAAGTCGAACCGGCGGCTTCGGCGACGTCGCCGGACCTCGTCGACGAGGTCAGGCCCGAGGCGTTTGCCGAGGGCATTCGGGGCGGGGTGTGCGGCCCGGCGGTCGGCGCGGTGGTGGTGCTCGAGTGAGCGACTTCGGCCGCAGGAGAGCGACGCGATGATCCGACTTCAGGCAGACGACGATCGCAACGTGCTCGGCGGCCCGCTCGAGACCTGCTCGCGATCGCCGATGACCGGCTACTTCCGCGATGGCTGCTGCCGCACCGGCGAGGACGACCTCGGGCGCCACACCGTCTGCGCGGTGATGACCGACGAGTTCCTCACGTTCTCGAAGTCGCGCGGCAACGACCTGGTCACGCCGCGTCCGGAGTGGCGATTCCCGGGACTGAAGGCCGGCGACCGCTGGTGCCTGTGCGCCCTTCGTTGGCGCGAGGCCTACGAGGCCGGATCTGCCCCGCGGGTGGTGCTCGAGGCGACGCACGAGCGGACGCTCGACGTCGTGCCGCTCGACTGGCTGCAGGAGTGCGTGAACGGCCTCTGATCGGTCGAGGTCAGAAGCGGCGCTTCTTCTCGCCGAAGAACTTCTGATCGAGCGAGATCCTTCCGGGGCCCATGATCACGATCGCGAGGGCGCCGAGCAGGTAGAGCAGTGCCGGCTCGCGGGCGCCTTCGGCTGGAAGGAACCACGGGCTGCCCGAGTGGTGCACGAAGCCCGCGACGAACATCGTCGCAAGGATCACGAACGCCGCGGGTCGGGTGAAGAGGCCGAGCGTCACCAGCACGCCCGCGAGGAACTCGCCGACGACCGCACCGATGAGGCTCGCCTTCGCGCCGATCCCGAGCGGATCCGGGAACGCGAGGTCTTCGGGCCAGGAGAAGAGGAGCATGAGCTTCGGCCAACCATGGCCAAGGGCCATGAGGCCCCCGAAGGTGAGCCGCAGGACGAGAAGGCCGAG
>JBMSXH010000300.1:0-3788 GCA_049425445.1 Phycisphaerales bacterium
CCACCAGAGCCGAGGCGCCGCCGGAGATCCAGCTCTGCGTGCTGAGCCAGCCGCGGCTCCTCGGCGCGGTTCGGTCGCTGGTCGAGACGTTCGCGGAGCGGATCGGCTTCTGCGATCGCGGGCGTGGCGAACTGGTGCTCGCGATCGACGAGGCGCTGACCAACATCATCCGGCACGGCTACGGCCTCGCGGAGGACTGCCGAATCTGGATCTCGCTGCGAACGCTCTCCGAGCCGAGCACCGGCATTCGGGTCGAGATCGAGGATCATCAGTCGGGGTTCGACCCGGACGAGTTGCCCGAACGCGATCTCGACGAGATCCGTCCGGGCGGGCTGGGGATCCATCTGATCCGTCGGCTCACCCGCACCTGCCGCCACGAGGCTCGACCCGAGGGCGGCATGCGCCTCGTGATCGAGAAGTTCTGCGAGGATGCCTCCGGCGAGGCCGACCCGGATCCCGAGACTCCCGAAGGAAGCCAACCATGACCCCCGGCGACACCATGACCATCGGCGAGGAGCGGCAAGGCGGCGATCTGCTGCTGAAGCCGGTCGGCGACGTCGATCTGAGCCGCTCCCCGCAGATGCGCGAGCGACTCGCCAAGGCGCTCGCGCAGAAGCCCACCCGGATCGTGGTGGACCTCTCGCAGGTGCCCTACATGGACAGTTCGGGCGTGGCGACGCTGGTCGAGGCGCTGCAGCACTGCCGCAAGGCCGGCTGCGGACTCGTGCTCTCGTCGCTCCATCCCAAGGTTCGTTCGATCTTCGAGATCGCCAAGCTCAATCAGGTGTTCGAGATCGTCGACGCCCCGGGCGGCGGAGGCTGAACGATGGCCGACGGGGCGTCCTCGGGCATTCCCAAGCTGCTGCGTCCGGTCGAGACGGTCGGATCGATCTTCCGATCGACGCTCGCCTTCGTGGGGGCGTTGGCGTGGCTGCTCTGGGATCTCGCGACGTGGACGATCCGAGCGATCCTCTTCCGCAAGGTCCGCTTCGGCTACTCGGCGCTGGTCTTCCAGACCGTGCGGGTCGGCGTCCGCGCGATCGGCATCGTGATGCTCGTCTCGGGCGCAATCGGCGCGATCCTCGCCCTGCAGACCGAGCCGAGCCTCGCGGACTTCGGGCAGACCGACAAGGTCGCGAACATCATCGTGGTCGCGATCTTCCGCGAGCTCGGTCCGCTCGTCGCGGCGATCGTGCTGACGGGATTCGCCGGTGCCGCGATCGCGGCGGAGCTCGGCACGATGGTCGTCGGCGAGGAGATCGAGGCGCTCGAGTCGATGGCCCTCAATCCGATCCGCTTCCTCGTGGTGCCGCGGGTCATCGCGACCGCGGGGAGCCTCTTCGTGCTCTCGGTCCTCTCCGATCTCACCGCGGTGATCGCGGGCGGACTCGTCGGCGTCGGGGCGCTCGGGATCCCCTACGAGGTCTACGTCGACAACACGCTGCAGCAGGTCTCCTCGAGCGACTTCCTCAGCGGCCTCGTGAAGTCGATCGTCTTCGGCACGATCCTCGGCCTGATCGCCTGCCACAACGGGCTGAAGGTGACCGGCGGCGCCGCGGGCGTCGGCAAGGCGACCACCGACACCGTGGTGCAGACGGTGGTCACGATCATCTTCGTCGACCTCTTCTTCACCGCGTTCTTCTACGCGATCGGCTGGAACTGAGCACCGCTCAGGCTCCGACCGCGAGGCGATCGGCGAGCAGGTCTGGAAGCCCCGCCTCGTGCATCGCGGCCTGCGCCGCGCCCACGTCGTAGGCGACGCGGCGGAGGGTGAAGGTCCGCTCGTCGAGATCGATCACGCCGAAGCTGGCGCGGGGATCGCCGTCGCGGGGCTGGCCGACCGAGCCGGGGTTCACGATGAACCTTCCCCCTTCGGCGAGATGGAACGGTTCGTCCTCGTGAAGAAGATGGGCCACCACCTCGTCGAGACGCGGTTCGGCGTCCGGCTCGCCGCGGGTCGTCTCGAACAGGAGCGGCACGTGGGTGTGCCCGACGAAGCAGAACTCGCGACCAACCCCTCGGAAGGCGGCGGTCGCCGCGGACGCGTCGCGCAGATAGGTGTTCGAGGCTGGAATCGGGTTGTCGTGGATGCACTGCACCGGCCCGAACTCCGCGAGTCCCGGGATGCGGGCAAGCCAGGTGCGGTGGGTCGACTCGAGGCGGGCGGCGGTGTGCACGATCGCGCGGCGGGCGATCTGGTTCATCTCGTTGAAGCTCGCGGCGTTGAAGAGCGCTTCCTCGTGGTTGCCTCGGATGTGGACGAGAAGCCGCGGCCCGAGGGCGAGCAGGGCGGTCAGGCACTCGGCGGGACCGGCTCCATAGCCCACGGTGTCGCCGAGGCAGATCACCCCGTCGCAGGCTTCGCTGTCGATCGCGGCAAGCACCGCCTCGAGGGCGGCCGCGTTGCCGTGGATGTCGGAGACGACCGCGAGTCTGCCTCGCATCGGGTGCTCCTTTCGGCGTCGGCCGTTGGGCGACCGATCCGGCCTCGGACCGAAGGATCGTAACGGCACGACGTTGCACCGATGGATCGGTCCCCGGATCCTTGAAACCGCAGATCCGATCCGACGGAAAGCGGGTCGCGATCCCACCGGGAACCACATCCATGCCATCCGGAAGCGAATCCCTCCCCACTTGGTCGCCCGCCGCCGCCATCGTCCGATCGGGCGTCTTTCAGGGCATCGTCCTCGCGGCGATCGTCGCCGGGGCGATCCTCGTCGGACTCGAGACCTCCCATCAGGTCATGGCCGCCGCGGGCGATCTCGTGCTGGGGCTCGACCGGGCGATCGTCTGGTTCTTCGTGCTCGAGATCGCGATGCGGATCGCGGCGTACGGCTCGCGGCCGTGGCGCTTCTTCACCGACGGCTGGAACGTCTTCGACTTCGTGATCGTCCTCTTCTGCGTGCTGCCGCTCGGCACCGCGTACGTTCAGGTCTTCCGGCTCGCGCGGGTGCTGCGGGTGCTGCGCCTCGCCTCCGCGGTTCCCGGGTTGCAGGTGCTGGTCGCCGCTACGTTGCGGTCGATTCCGTCGCTGATCTACGTGGTCCTGCTGCTCGTGATGCTGCTCTACATCTATGCGGTGGTGGGGGTGTTCCTCTTCGGAAAGAACGATCCGGTCCACTTCGCGAACCTGCCGCTCGCGCTCCTCACCCTCTTCAGCGTGCTCACCCTCGAGGGCTGGGTCGATGTGCTGCGGATCCAGATGTTCGGCAGCGCCGGCTTCCCCGACTATCCGGTCGAGTTCGCGTCGGTCGAGCCGATCTCGTCGGCGCAGCCGCTCGCGGCGGTCGGCTACTTCGTCTCCTTCGTGCTCGTGGGCACGATGATCGTGCTCAACCTCTTCGTCGGCATCGTGGTGCAGGGCATGGAGTCCGCCCATGAGGAGGTGCTCCGCAACGAAACGCCCCAGCCCGACGCGCCGGCGGCCGCCGGCTGAACCGGCGCGATCGCTTCGGCGTTTTGGCGGCAACTCGCGGAGCGTCGACCTCGCCGCCGTAGGGTGCGCGGTTCGCGGGCACTGCGGAGGTGCGGCATGCGTGGCAATCCGGATCGATCGGGGCGGGTCGCGTGGATCGCGACGATGGCGATCGCCTTGACGGCGGCGGGGCGATTCGCGTCGGGAAGCGCTGCACGGGTCGCCGAGGGGAGCGAGGTCGAGACCCTGCACGGCCTTCGCGAAGGGGTCCGGTTCGGCGTCTCGGTCGCGGTGGCCGCGCACGAACGCGGCTGGTGGATCGCCGTCGGCGACGACGGCGTCGACGATGGTGTCCCGGCCGAGGGCCTCGTCG
>JBMSXH010000301.1:0-3775 GCA_049425445.1 Phycisphaerales bacterium
TCCCGGTCCGCGGCCATGTCGATGATGATCCAACCTCGGTCGGGTCGGCGCGATGTCCGCGGGCGTGTGGAAGCGGACGCTCACGTCCACTTGCAATGGTGTTCTGAGCGTCCTCGAGGTGGTGAAGGCTGATGATGGTGTCCGGCCGCGCGCTGCTGCCGCGTTCGCCGGATCCGCTGCCGGGCTTCGAATCCTCGAACCTGCTCTCGACGGACGCGAGGCGAGAACTCGGGCGATCTCCGGAGGGGCACGTCGCCTTCCGCGGCTCGCCTGCGACCGCGTCAGGGAGTCTCACCCAAGCCCGCGTCTCGGCCTCTGCCGAACGCGGTCTTTCGTGGCGCTTGCCGCGTCCTCGCGTTGCTCGCCGGCAACGCTGCTCCAGAAGTCGTCTCGGGTGGCGATGGGAGGTCCGATTGGGAGTTGGTGGATCGTGTTCGATCGCTTGCCGCTACTGTCCTCCGGATTCGGACCGCCGCTCAGGAAACCCAATGGCCTCATCGATTCCAAGGGGCATCTCGCCTTCGCGTTCCGCTTCAGACCGCGACGAACGTCTTCCGCTTCCGGATCTGGTGGTTCCCGGCGATGTGCACTGGCCCTACGCGACCACCATCGGCCTGTTCCACGTGGCGGCGCTGCTCGCGATGCTCCCCTGGCTCTTCACCTGGCCTGCGGTCGTCGCGATGGTGGTTGGGGTGCTCCTCTTCGGGCAGGGCATCAACCTCTGCTACCACCGGCTGTTGACCCATCGGAGCTTCGTGGTGCCGGCATGGCTCGAGCGGAGCTTCGTCGTCCTGGCGATCTGCTGCCTTCAGGACACCCCGGGCAAGTGGGTGGCGATCCATCGGTACCACCACCACCACTCCGACGAACAGCCCGATCCCCATTCGCCGAAGGCCGGATTCTTCTGGTCGCACGTCGGTTGGCTGGTCGTCAGGAATCCGGCGGCCCACAGCGTCGAGGTCTACCGCAGATACGCGCCCGACGTCCTCTCGGATCCCTTCTACATGCGACTCGAGAAGACCACGGCGTGGATCTGGATCTACCTCGCCCACGCCGCGGTCCTGACCGCCGTGGGCATGGGGATCGGCGCCTTCGTCGGCGGCGACTGGACCACCGCGTGGCGCTACGGAGCGAGCATGCTGTTGTGGGGCGTCGTGGTGCGGACCGTGATCGTCTGGCACATCACCTGGTCGGTGAACTCCCTGACCCATCTGTTCGGCTACCAGCGATACGACACCGGGGACAACAGCCGAAACAACTGGGTCGTGGCCTTGCTTGCGGTCGGCGAAGGCTGGCACAACAACCACCACCACGATCCGGCCAGCGCGACGAATCAGCATCGATGGTGGGAGATCGACCTCACCTACGGCGTCATCAGGTTCCTCGAGCGGGTCGGCCTGGCCACGGACGTCACGTTGCCGCGGCACGTCCGACACGCCGAGCGGTCGCGCGCCTCAGGAAGCGCAACGAAAGACCGCGTTCGGGCAAAGGCCGAGACGCGGTCGTGAGTGAAGCTCCCCGAGCGGAACGCTCTTCGGACGGTTGGGTGGTCGCGAACGGCCGATGGCCTCGCGAGGACCCCGCAGGATGGCCGGTCGAGCGGAGTCCCGAAGGCCGCTCGGCGTGATGATGTCGACCACGATGCGCCCGAATGTGCCTGATTCCCTGGAATGGGCTCACTCCATGAATCCCCGCGATGCCCGGGCACGGACTTCGCTTCCAGGCCGAGTCCCGCGACGCCGCGCCACGGAACCTGCTTCATGACACGCCTGCTTCCAAACGCTCGTTCAAGCTCCGCCGGCGCCCTGGCAGCGCTGTCGACGGTGTTTCTCGCCACCTCCGCCGCCCTCGGTGGCGATGCCCAGTTCGTCCCGATCCCGGGGCTCGGCGCGACGCCCGGCTCCAACGAGAACGGCTGCTACGTCGGCGCCCCCGACGGCTACTCGACCATTCGCCTGAGCGCCGACGGGCAGGTCGTGACCGCGACCGCCTACCAGCCGGGCTTCGTGAGTGGATTCGTGCCGTTCCAGATCGTCCGCTGGACCGAAGCGGGCGGCCTCGAGCAGATCACACCCGACTGCTGCTACGGCTTGTACGGACCGGTAGGCATCTCCTCGGACGGGTCGACCATCTGGGGAGAGTCCTGGCGCTGGACGACCAAGGGCGGATTCGAGCTCTTGTCGACTCTCCTCCCGGGCGACTACCACGTCTTCGGCTGCACGAGCGACGGGAGGACCATCACAGGCATCCGCGGCTCCTACGGCATCGACGAACTGGACATCTTCCGGTGGACCGTCGGCGAGGGCGTGCCTGAGATCCTGCCGCGGCCTGCGGGGAACCCCATGGGCTACTTCTACTTCAACACGATCAGCGGCGACGGCAGCACCATCGGCGGCATGGCGCAGGGCCCGGACTACACGGGTTCCGCAGTCGTCATTGGTTCGAACGGCGTGATCAACCTGACGCCGACGCAGAGCCAGTCGAATCTCGTCAAGGATCTTTCGGACGACGGCTCGGTCGCGGTCGGCATGGCCTCGTTGCCGCCGTACATCCTGAGTGCGTTTCGCTGGACCGCGCAGGGCGGCATGGAGGCAATTGTGCCTCTCGGCGACGCCCGTGCGTGCAACGCGGACGGCACGATCATCGGTGGCGGGCGCATCGAATCCGGTAGCCCCGACCTGATCGCCTGGATCCGCATCGGCGACCAGCCTTGGACCGATCTGCGCGACTACCTCGTCGCCGAGCAGGGCCTCGGCGAGGCGCTCGAAGGTTGGTGGTTGGAGACCGTGCAGGACATCTCGGCCGACGGCCGCACGATCGTCGGGAGCGGCATCAATCCCGAGGGCTGCGACCAGGGCTTCCTCGTCCGGCTCGACCTTCCGGGCGGCAACGACATCGCGGACATGAACGGCGACGGCGTCGTGAACGCTGAGGATCTCGCGGTCGTGCTCGCCGCGTGGGGCGCATCAGGTGGCCCGGCGGACATGAATCGTGACGGCATGGTGAACTCCGCCGACCTCGCCATCGTGCTGAGCCGCTGGACGGGCTGACCGCAGCCTCGCGCATCCGCCTCATCCTGTCGGACCCGTCGTACATTCCGGCGGGGGCCGCGGCGTGGCCGTTGGCGGCTTCGTCAGTCGCGCCAACGGATCCACACCTCGCTGCGCACGAGCGACCACGGGTGAGAGAAGCGAGATCGGCGGGCGCGGAGGAGCGACGCCGCCGGCAGCGAGGCGATCGCGAACGCCCGCTCCTCTGGGGTCATCGTGTCAGCATCCTGGAGTTGATCGCGCAGGGACATCGAGCCGTCCAAGTGAAGTGGCCGATCGACGGTGCGAGTCGTGGGACTCCGGCGGACGGCCGGATGCCTACTTCTTCACTTCGCAGAACGCTCGCGAGATCGCGCGGGTCGGAGGCGAATGGCGCGCACTCCAAAGCGCGTTCCGCTCGCGCCCCCGAGCGCAACGCAACTGTTCACCAAGAAGGGGGTGTCAACCAGAGAGCGCGAGAGTCCGAGAGGGTTCCGCGGTGCAGCCCGAGCGGAACGCGTCGGGTTGCGCTCGGGGTGCTCGAATGCGCTCTCGGAAGTCAGAGCGCGGCCCGATCGGGGCTGTCGCCGGAAGTCGCGTGGGGGGGGATTTCCAACGCGTTCGACCGGTTGGCCTCGCGCGGGGCGTTCTGTGAACCACAACGCCGCCCCGTGTCCGAGGCGGCGTGGCGAACTCCCCCGACTGGACTCGAACCAGTAACCTAGCGGTTAACAGCCGCTCGCTCT
>JBMSXH010000302.1:0-3744 GCA_049425445.1 Phycisphaerales bacterium
GTCTCGATCCGCTCGCGCAGGTCGCCCGCGGTCCGCCGTCGCACCCCCACCGGCGTGCTCGTCGCTGGTTTCGCTCGGCGAAGCCTCCGAAATGGACCGCATGGACGCGATGGACCTGGATGGACGCGATGGACCTGGATGGACGACGCGCCTGGCGGGCACCTCGGGAAGAGCGCCGAACACAGGCCGCAGGCCCGTGGTCCGTCTCCTCTTCTCCTCTTCTCCTCGTCTCCTCCTCTCCTCTTGCCCTCCTCCTCTCTCCTCTCTCCTGACTCCTCTCGCTTCCTTACCATTGCCCCATGTCCGCCAACGCCACGCTCGCAGCGCTCTTCGAGGAGATGGCCGCGCTGCTCGAGATCACCGGCGCGAACGCCTTCCGGGTGAACGCCCACGCCCGAGTCGCCCGCGCCCTCGAGTCGCTCGACACCGACGTCGTCTCGATCGCGAAAGAGCCGGGCGAACTCGAGTCGGTCGAAGGGATCGGTGAAGGCAGCGCGAAGCGCATCCGCGAGTGGCTCGAGACCGGCTCGATCAAGGATCTCGAGAAGCTCCGAGGCGAGGTGCCGCCGGGCCTGCCCGAGGTGCTGGCGGTGCCGGGCCTCGGCCCCAAGACGGTGCGGGCGATGTGGAAGGACGCAGGCGTCGTCGATCTCGCCTCGCTCAAGGCGAAACTCGCCGACGGTTCGCTGCTCGAACTGCCCCGCATGGGCGAGAAGACCCTCGCCCGCATCCGCGAGAGCCTCGAGTTCATGGAGAAGTCGGGCGGCCGGGTGCGGCTCGGCGAGGCGGCGCCGATCGCGGCGGAACTGCAGTTGTGGCTGCTCGAGACCGAGGGCGTCGAGCGGGTCGAGATCGCCGGCAGTCTGCGACGTGGGCGCGAGACGATCGGCGACATGGACCTGCTCGCCTGCGGCTCCGACGCCGCGGCGCTCGTCGAGGCGTTCCGCAGCCATCCCGAGGTGAAGTCGGTGCTGCTTGCCGGCGACACCAAGTGCTCGGTGCGGCTCTCGACCGGCATGCAGGCGGACCTGCGGGTGGTCGATGCGTCGTGCTTCGGCGCGGCGTGGCTCTACTTCACCGGCAGCAAGGAGCACAACGTGCGCCTCCGCGAGCGGGCGATCGCGCGGAAGATGCGCCTCAACGAGTACGGCCTCTTCCCCGACGACGGGAACGATGCCCCGCCGCAGACTCGGGGCGTGAAGCCGGTGGCGGCGAAGACCGAGGAGTCGATCTACCAGGCGCTCGATCTGCCGTGGATCCCGCCCGAACTGCGCGAGGACCACGGCGAGTTCGACCTGAAGAGGACGCCGGCGCTCGTGACCGTCGCCGACATCCGCAGCGAACTCCACGCCCATACCAGGGCGAGCGACGGTGCGATGACGATCGAGGAGATCGCCACGATCGCCAAGGACCGCGGATTCCACACCCTCGCGATCACCGACCATTCGAAGTCGAGCGTGCAGGCCAACGGCCTCGATGCGAAGCGCCTTCGCAAGCACATCGAGGCGATCCGCGAGGCCGAGGCGAAGGTCGGCGGCATTCGTCTGCTTGCCGGCAGCGAGGTCGACATCCTCGCCGACGGTCGGCTCGACTACGACGACGAGCTGCTCGCCGAACTCGACTGGGTGGTCGCCTCGCCGCACGTCGCCCTCCGGCAGGAGCCGAAGGTCGCCACCGAGCGCCTGCTCGCCGCGGTTCGGCATCCGCTCGTCCATGTGCTCGGCCATCCCACCGGCCGCCTGATCGGATCCCGCCCGGGGCGCGCGCCCGACATGGAGGCGATCGCGAAGGCCGCCGCCGAGTGCGGCACGGCGCGCGAGGTGAACGCGAACCACTACCGCCTCGACCTTCGGGACCGGCACGTGCGGCTCGCCCTCGAGGCGGGATGCTGGATCGCGATCGATTGCGATGTCCACGCGCCCGAGCAGTTCGACGAACTGCCCTGCGGCGTGATGACCGCCCGCCGCGGCGGGCTCACCCCCGACCGCTGCCTGAACTGCCTCGATGCGAAGGCGCTCGAGCAGTGGCGGCGGGCGAAGCGACCGAAGGCCTGACCGCTACCATCCCGCCCCCATGTTCGAAGGTCTCTCCCGCAAGCTCCACGACACCCTCCGCAACCTCTCCGGTCGCGGCCGCATCAGCGAATCCAACATCCGCGAGGCGATGGAGGAGGTCCGCACCGCGCTCCTCGAGGCCGACGTCCACCACGAGGTGGTCGAGACCTTCTGCCGCGAGGTCGTCGAGGAGGCGATCGGCGCCGAGGTGACTCGCTCCCTCAAGCCCGGCGAGGAGATGATCGGCATCGTCCATCGCCGGCTCGTCTCGGTGATGGGCGAGGCGCCGCCGGCGATCGCCTTCGTCGAACCGGGACCGACGGTGTTCCTGATGTGCGGGCTGCAGGGTTCGGGCAAGACCACCACCTGCGGGAAGCTCGCGGCGAAGTTCAAGGCCGAGGGCAAGAAGGTCCTGCTCGTCGCGGCCGACCTGCAGCGTCCCGCCGCGGTCGAGCAGTTGCGGATCGTCGCCGAACAGGTGGCGTCGCAGGCTCCCGGCAAGGGGAGCGTCGCCTTCCACGGCGAACCCGAGCGCTGCGCGGAGTACGGCAAGGCGGTCGGCGTCGCGGTCGAGGTCGCGAAGCGGGCGCTCGCCGAGGCACGCCGCGGCGGCTTCGACGTGATGATCGTCGACACCGCGGGGCGCCTGCACGTCAACGACGAGCTCATGAAGGAGCTTCGCGCGGTCGACCACGCCGTCGAGGCGCACCAGATCCTGCTCGTCGTCGACGCGATGACCGGCCAGGACGCCCTGCTCTCCGCGAAGGCGTTCCACGCGGCGATGAAGGTCGACGGGGTGATCCTCACCAAGTTCGACTCCGACACCCGCGGCGGCGCCGCCCTCTCGGTGCGTCAGGTGACCGGCGCCCCGATCCGCTTCATCGGCGTCGGTGAGAAGTTCACGGCGCTCGAGGAGTTCCACCCCGAGCGCATCGCCGGACGCATCCTCGGCATGGGCGACGTGGTCAGCCTCGTCGAGAAGGCCCGCCAGGAGGTGAGCGACGAGGAGGCCGCCGAGCTCATGGAGAAGATGTCGAAGGGCAAGCTCGGCCTCGACGACTTCCTCCGGCAGCTTCGCGTGCTTCGCCGCATGGGCCCGATCAAGCAGCTGCTCGGCATGCTTCCGGGCGTCGGGCAGATGCTCAAGGATCTCCCCCTCGACGACAAGCAGCTCGATCGCCTGCAGGGCATCGTGCATGCCATGACGCCGGCTGAGCGACGCGATCCGGGAGTGCTCGAGCGAAGCCGCATCGCGCGGGTCGCGGCGGGCTCCGCCTCCGATCGCGGCGAGGTCTCGCGGCTCGTCAAGCAGTTCGATCTGATGCGGAAGATGGGCTCGCAGCTCGCGGGCGCCGGTGCCGCCGGACGCATGGCGGCGATGCGGGGTCTCGGGGCGGGTGGCCTTCCGACGCGCGGCTCGACGCATGTCGCGAGCCCGAAGAGCCGCTTCAAGCAGCGGAAGAAGCGCTGACGTCGCACCGAGGCGACGTCGGTCGCGGAGGCTCGATCGAGACCCGCCTCGCGGCCGCGACGCGGATCCAACCGTGAGTGCTTCGCACCATCGGCCACGGCATCGCGGCCGACCTCTCGACGCCGGGCGCGCCCGCCATCGAGCGGATCGTCGCCCTCAACCGCCGTTGTCGACGGGCAGCGGATCGCTCGCCTCGCCGCGGGTCCACGCCTTGATGCG
>JBMSXH010000303.1:0-3734 GCA_049425445.1 Phycisphaerales bacterium
GGCGTCGATCCGGGCGAGCTCAGCGGCGGGCTCGACCTCGCGCCCGGCTCGTGACCGCGGAGTCGGCTGCGAAGCCCTTTGCGAGTTCGAGCATCAGCATCGTGCCGAAGCCGGTGGGACCGCTCTCGTAGACCTCGTGGCCTTCGTCGTCGGAGACGCCGGCGATGTCGATGTGGGCCCACGGCACGCCGGGCTTCACGAAGAAGCTGAGGAACGCGGCCCCCTGGATCGGATGCGCACCGCGCTTCGCGCCGCTGTTGACGATGTCCGCGGCGCGGCTTCGCATGAGGGCGCGATGGTCGTCCCAGAGCGGCAGCCGCCAGAGGCGCTCGCCCGAGGCGCTGGCGGCCTCCTCGAGTCGCCGCGCGAGGTCCGGCGTCTCGCAGAAGTAGCCGGCGCAGTGGTTGCCGAGCGCCGTGACCACGCCGCCGGTGAGGGTCGCCAGATCCACGATCGCATCGGGCCGCACGCGCTCGCACGCCCAGCAGAGCGCGTCCGCGAGCACGAGCCGTCCTTCCGCGTCGGTGTTGGTGACCTCGCAGGTCACGCCGTTCATCATGGTGATGATGTCGTCGGGGCGGAACGCGTCGCCGGCGACCATGTTCTCGGCGGTGGGAAGCAGCGCCGTCACCCGGATCGGCAGCTTCGCCTCCGCGATCGCGCGGATCGCGCCAAGCACGGCGCAGCCGCCGGACTTGTCGTACTTCATGCCCTTCATGCCGTTGTTCACCTTGAGGCTGTAGCCGCCGGTGTCGTAGGTGAGGGTCTTGCCGACGATGGCGAGGTGCGGCGCCTTCGCGGCCTTCGCGGGGGTGTACTGCAGTTCGATGAGGCAGGGCTTGTGCGCACTGGCCATGCCCACGGTCGCGAGTCCGCCCATGCCGAGTCGCTTGGCCTCTGCGAAGTCGATCACGCGCACCTTGAGCCTATGGCTCTTGGCGAGCCGCTTCGCCTCCGCGGCGATCCACTGCGGGTGCGCGATGTTGGGCGGCGTCGCCTGCAGCGTGCGGGTGTAGTTCACGCACTCGCCGATCGCGAGACCTTCGGCGATTCCCGACGCGATCGCCGCATCGGGGCTTCCCACGCGGAGACTGCCCTTGGCCGGCGTGCGTTCGGAGGCCTCGCCGGCGAAGCCCTCGAGTCGCCAGTTGCCGACCGCGATTCCCTCGCCGAGCCCCTTGCCGAGCGCCGACGGGGCCACGCTTTCAGAAGCGTCCGGAAGCGGTTCGATCGACACCTCCGCGTGTCCCATGCGATCCAGCGCCGCGACAAGCTTCGCGCCGGCCTTCCGCAACGCGGTCGGCGTGAGCGACGAGGGGGCTCCGATCCCGAGAATCACCGCCCGCGGACCGGCGGCAAGCGTCTCGCCCACCTTGCCCTTGAAGCCTGGTGTGCGAACCGCCTCCGCGATCGCCGGGATCGACTTCCACGAAGCCGGGATCTTGCCGTCGGCAGGGACGAGGAAGACGCGAACGGGGTTGGAGGGACGGCCGGAAGTGATCTTCTTGAACATGGGATTCCTGACGGGGACCCGGCCAGTCTAGTTTCTCTCGGACGAGCGTCGGGCACCGGTGGAGGCGACCGGTTCGAGGACATCGAGCGATGGGCGACGACGCCGATCGGATCGGGCCGTCCGACTCCTATCCTCCGCTCCCATGCGAGCGCCGACGATCCTGGTCGTGGGTGGCGGTCACGCCGGCATCGAAGCCGCGCGAGCGGCATGGAGCGCTCTCGACGGGGTCGGTCGGGTGATCCTGCTGACCATGGATCCCTCGAAGGTCGGCGCGATGAGCTGCAATCCGGCGATCGGCGGGCTCGCGAAGGGGCAGATGGTCCGCGAGATCGACGCGCTCGGGGGCCTCATGGGTCGAGCGGCGGATGCGAGCGGAATCTCCTTCAAGGTGCTCAACGCCAGTCGCGGTGCCGCCGTGCGAGGCCCGCGGGCCCAGTGCGACAAGGACGCGTACGCCGCCGAAGCGCAGCGTCTGCTCGGCACGGAGACCGACGTCGAGATCTGGGCGGGGACCTTGGAGGATCTCGAACTCGACCGATCGGGCCGCGTGTCGGCGGCGATCGTCTCGGCGGGCACGGGGCCGGTCCGCGTCGACCACGCCGCCGTCGAGTCGAACCTCGCCGGCGACGGTCCGGCGCGCGCGATCCTTCCTCGCGGGTCGAGCGAGACGGTCTCCGAACTCCGCATCGAGGTCGCGGCGATCGTGGTGACGACCGGCACGTTCATGCGGGCGATCATGCACACCGGTTCGGCGAAGACGCCCGGCGGTCGAGTCGGCGAAGGCAGCGCCACCGCGATCGCGACGAGTCTCCGCAGGCTCGGATTCGAACTCGGCCGACTCAAGACCGGCACGCCGCCGCGGCTCCTTCGCGCATCGCTCGATCTCGGGTCGCTCTCCGCGCAGCATGGCGATGCGGTGCCGACCCCGTTCTCCGATCTCTCGCCGGAGGGCTTGCCCGGCTCGCGGTTCCCGCGACTTCCGCAGGTCGTGTGCTGGGAGACCGCGACCACGCCGGCGATGCACGAACTCATCCGATCGAATCTCCACCTGGCTCCGATGTACTCCGGAGCCGTGGAGGCCGAGTGCGGCCCGCGCTACTGCCCGTCGATCGAGGACAAGGTGGTGCGCTTCGCCGATCGCGGAAGTCACCACGTCTTCCTCGAGCCGGAGACGCTCCACGGCGAACTCATCTACTGCAACGGCATCAGCACGTCGCTCCCCGCGGAGATCCAGATCGAACTCGTGCGATCGATGGCGGGCTGCGCCCGTGCCGAGATCGTTCGGGCGGGCTACGCGGTCGAGTACGACATGGTCTGGCCCCATCAGATCGATGCCACGGCGATGACCAAGCGGGTGCCTGGACTCTTCCTCGCCGGGCAGATCAACGGCACCAGCGGCTACGAGGAGGCGGCGGGACAAGGGCTGATCGCCGGACTCAACGCCGCCCGGTTCGTGCGTGGCGAGGAACCCGTCCGACTCGGACGCGAGACGAGCTACCTCGGCGTGATGATGGACGATCTCGTCACCCGCACGCCGCGGGAGCCCTATCGCATGTTCACGAGTCGTGCGGAGCATCGCCTGCGGCTTCGGGCCGACAACGCCGACGAACGCCTCACGCCGCCGGGACACTCGTGGGGACTCGTCGACGAGCGGCGCCGGTCGATCTTCGAGCGACGCCGCTCGGCCTTGGAAGGCCTTCGCGCGCAACTCGCCCGGACCCGTCATGAGGGTCGATCGCTCTGGGACTGGCTTCGGAAGCCCGAGACCGAGATGTCGTGGGCGGCTGCGAAGCTCGGCGTGCCCGCGGAGGCGTCGCTTCTCGAACGGCTGGCGATCGAGGCCCGCTACGAGGGGTACGTCGCGCGCCAGGAACACGCGATCCGTCGGGCGACCGCCGAGGAGTCGGTCGCGATTCCGGCGGCCTTCGACCCGGGCGAGGTCGTCGGCTTGCGCCGCGAAGCGGTGGAGGTGCTTCGCCGGTTCCGCCCGACGACGCTCGGGCAGGCTGGCCGGTTGGCGGGCGTGAACCCGGCGGATCTCTCGCTGGTCTCGATCGCGATCGAGCGGCGGCGTCGCGGGCGGGGGAGTTGAGTGCTCGCCTCGGCCCCGAAAACCCTCTATCCTTCGCGACTCGCGCGGCCCCTTCGTCTAGCCTGGTCCAGGACACCACCCTTTCAAGGTGAGAACACGGGTTCGAATCCCGTAGGGGTCATTGGGGGG
>JBMSXH010000304.1:0-3724 GCA_049425445.1 Phycisphaerales bacterium
GGGGGGGGGGGGGGGTGGGGGGGGGGGGCCGCCGCCGCGCCGAGCCCCGCGGGGCTTCGGCCGGTGACGAGATAGACGAGGAGGTTCTGCCGCACGAAGAGGGTGCTGGTGTTGATCCAGGTTCGTCCGCCCGGCCAGCCCTTGACGGTCGGCGGCTGGAAGAGCGACTGCCCCATCAGGTCGCTCGCCGAGAGCAGCGTGCTCAGCGGGCGCACCGGAAGCTGCAGCGAGCGGATCGAGGTCACGATCAGATCGACGGGGCCCTTCACCATCGTGCCCTGCTGTCGCGGGTCGTAGAAGTGCCGGCTGGTGAAGAGCCGCCGAAGCATGGGCTTCAGCTCGAAGTCGTTTCGCCGAAGGAGATCGGCCATCGCGAGGATCGCGGCCTGGTCCTCCTTCGACGGCTCGCCCGGCAGGTCGCTCACGAAGTGGCGATGGAGCTTGAGGGCGATGAACTCGCGGCACGCTCGCTGGGCGAGCAGCAGGCCGACGAGCGATTCGCCGTCGAAGGGGCCGCTGCGCCCGAGGATCGTCTTGGTTCCGTCGTCGTGGGCGGGACGGCGGAACTGGAACGCGTCGTCGTCGATGCCGTAGCCCGTGAGGGCTCGCGCCGCCTCCTTGATGTCGCGCTCGGTGTAGCCGTTGCCCTCGCCGAGGGTGAAGAGCTCCATGAGTTCGCGGGCGAGGTTCTCGTTGGGCGAGCGGCGGATGTTGCGGTCGTTGTTGAGGTACTTCAGCATCGCCGGATCGCGCACGATGCCCCGCACGAGCGTCGCGAAGTTGCCGGCGGCGTTCTGGCGGAAGAACTGGTTCTGCTGGAAGAGCATCCAGCTGTCCTCGATCTCCCGGTATCCGGTCGCGAAGTGCCCGTGCCAGAAGAGCGTCAGCCGCTCCTGCAGCGGGCGACCGGTCTCGATCATCCGCGCGAGCCACCACTTGCGAAGGGCGTCGAGCTGCTGGCGATCCTCGCGCTGACGCTGCTGCCGCTCCTGCTGAAGCTGATCGAGGAAGACCTGATCGTTCTCGCGGCGAGCCCGCTGCGCCGCCTGCTGCTCGGCCGGCGTCGGCGTCCGCATGATGTCCTTGTCGAAGAGCGACGCTTCGACGGGCTTCGCCGGAATCTCGTCCCACTCGAGCAGGTAGTCGACGGCGCCCTCGAGCCCGAGACCCGCGATCGCCCGCACCTGCTCGGGCGTGCCGCCGAAGCCGGCCCGAAACAGCAGGTGCCTCGCCTCCCAGAATCCGAACTCGCGGGCGGGCAGCGGTCGCAGTGGATCGTCGAGTCGGTTCATCGATCGTGCTCTCGCGGCATGGCAAGCATGCGGTTCATTCGGCGCGGGGCGAGCCGCAGCATCGCAGGAGGTGCGAAATCGAGGCCGCCGCGAACGGGCGGTGCCACGAGCTATTTCCCGGCCGATGCCGATCCCGATCCAGAGCTCCGCCGCCGAAGCCACCACGCGGACGCGAGCAGGATCGGAGCCGGAATCGCCATCCATCCGAACTCGAAGGCCGAGATTCCTCGCTCGTACAGGGGCAGGCCGATCGCCAGCACGACCGCGAGCAGCAGCCAGGTTCGCAGCATGGGCTTGCGACGTTCACCGACCATCGCCAGCAGCACGTAGGCGGGGAAGACGAGGCCGTACCAGCCGAGCATCCGCAGGTAGTTCGGCTCTCCCGCGATCCCCGGAAGGGCAAGAATCGCTCCGGCCGCGATCGCGGCGGGGGTGATCCAACGTGGCATCGGGCCCGGGGCGTGCTGCGTCGCGAGGCGAATCTCGCGGCTGTGGGCACCGATCGTGAAGCCCAACTGCACCCAGAGTTGGGCGAGGACGAGCGGGGTGAGGCGGATCCCCAGCGGGCCGTCGGGATCGGCGAGGAAGGCGACGAGCACGATCAGCGTCGCGAAGGTGACGCCGAAGGTCGCGAAGGTCGCCCGCCGCGGCCCATGGCGCAGGGCCCGATGGAAGGTGAGGTCGAGATAGGGGCAGAGCAGAAAGCCCAGCAGCAGGGCGGGCAGCAGTCCCCACACCTGCGCTGCGGCGAGTTCGGGCTCGGGCATCGCGATCGGGGCGACGTCGAACACCGTGAAGCCGAGCACGCCCGCGGAGAGGAGCCACGCCACGGCGGCGATCGCGGGGATCAGGCGGTCGCGCGCGAACGAGACCGCGAGGCCGATCGTTCCGGCGCAGCCGAGCCCGATGCCGCTCGCGGCCCAGCGCTGCCACGAGACCGGTTGTCCATCGCCGCCAAGCATCGGTCCCAGCAGCGCCGACGCGGTCCAACCCGCCAGCAGCAGCTGATAGGCGATCGTCACCGCGCTGAAGAGGACCATCGCGCCGCGGTGATCGCGCTGCAGACGCCGGGATCGCTTGAGGTCGAGCACGAAGCCGAAGGCCGCGCAGCCAATGACGTTCGGGATCGCGAAGGCGAGGAACCCCGGCCATCCGAGCAGGCGTCGCAGCACCGTCGGCAGGAAGAGCCCGATGCACCACGCCCAACTCGACGCGCAGAAGATCCCCCAGCCGATGGCCTCGATCGAGCCGCCCCGCGGGGAGGCACGCCGTCCGCGCGAGGCGGTCATGGTTCACGCGATCCGCAGCGGCCCGCCAAGGATCACTTCCGGACCGGGGTGCGGTCGTCCGGCTCCGCCCGCTGCCGCGCCTTTTCGAGCGGCACGCAGTGGAAGGTGATCGAGCACTCGCCGACCTTGGGCTCCTTGCCCTTGCGGCGAAGCGACTGGCGGATCTCCATCTCGAGGGTGCAGTTGAACGCCTCGCCCTCCGCGACCCGCTCGGTGACGTCCTCGCTTCGAACCACGCGGTAGACCGCCGGGCCGAGGCACGGGCGGCGGAAGCGGTAGTTCATCTCCTTGCAGACCACCATGTAGTCGGGGCCGCAGCGGGCGAAGAGGTACATGCCCGCCGCCACCTCGCAGTTGCCCAGGAGCGCCGCACCCGCCATCGCGTTGTACCAGTTGCGGTTGATGCGCCGGAACGGCAGCACCGCGGTGAAGGTGTCCGCATCGACCTTGCGCAGGCTCAGGCCCGAGCGGAAGGCGTAGGGCAGCCACACCAGCGAACAGACCTTGTGCCAGAAGTCGTTGCGGACGCTCAGGCGCCCGATGAACGACTCGAAGCGCTGCATGAACGACCGCGGTCGCTTCGATCGAAGCGAGGCGGGTTCACTGGAGGCGACGGGATCGGCGGGAAGGCTCGACACGGGCGATCTGGCGAGGCGGGCGGGAACGAGGAGGTGGGATGCTAAGTCGAGCGGTCGCGGGAATCCACCGACCGCCAATCGGTAGCATCGCCCGCTTCACGTCCTCCTCAGGAGAATCGCCGGTGAACGACGCCCCGTCAGCCTGCCCGTCCGCCTCCGTATGCAGCTGGAGCCTGCGTCCCGGCGATGCGGCGGAGCTTGCCGCGATGGTTCGGGAAACCGGAGGAAGCACGGTTCAACTCGCCTTGATGCCCCTGCTCGACGGCGGTTCGTGGGCGAACGCCCCCTCGGTGCTCGAGAAGGAGTCGATCTCGATCACGAGCGGCATGGTGGCGATGGCCGGCGAGGACTATTCGACCCTCGAGTCGATCGCCCGGACCGGCGGCGTCCGACCCGAGGCCACGTGGCCGGAGAACCTTCGCCGTTGCCGCGAGGCGGCGGCCCTCGCGGAGGACCTCGGCCTGCGGCTCGTCACCTTCCACGCGGGGTTCATTCCCGAGGACGC
>JBMSXH010000305.1:0-3714 GCA_049425445.1 Phycisphaerales bacterium
GGCGCCGGAAGCGGCGCGGCCTCGGCGAAGGTCGGTGCCGCAGCGCCGAAGCAGGACGCGAGCGCTGCGAGATCCTGCACCGAGACGGTCTCGTCGAGCGAGATGCCGATCGAACCGTCGCCGTAGCGGCGCAGGTTGATGCGCTTCGACTCGGCGGCGCGATGGATCGCCTCCGCGTCGCCGGAGGCCTTCACGCGCAGCGTGTCGAAGAAGGGCTCCGGTCCGACCGCGTGCCCGGCCTTGCGAAGCGCGGCCGCGAGCGACGAGGCCATGCCGCGGATCCGCGTCGCGATCGCGACGAGACCCTCGGGGCCGTGCCAGCATCCGTAGAGCCCCGCCATCACCGCAAGCAGCACCTGCGCGGTGCAGATGTTGCTGGTGGCGCGGTCGCGCTTGATGTGCTGCTCTCGGGTCTGGATCGCCATGCGAAGCGCCGGATTGCCCTGCGCATCGCGCGAGACGCCGATGAGTCGGCCCGGCATCTTGCGGACGAACTCCTCGCGAGTCGAGAGATAGGCCGCGTGCGGGCCGCCGAAGCCCATCGGAACGCCGAAGCGCTGGGTGCTGCCCACCGCGATGTCGGCGCCGAAGGATCCGGGCGTCGCGAGCAGCGCGAGCGCGAGCGGGTCGGCCGCGACGACGAAGAGCGCCTTGTGCTCGTGCAGCCGATCGGCGAGTCCGCGCAGGTCGTGGATCGTCCCGTCGGTCGCGGGATGCTGGACGAGCGCACCGCAGAGTTCACCGAGATCGCCTCGCGAGGCCAGACCCGAGACGGGTCCGATCCGCACCTCGACGCCAAGCCCCGACGCGCGGGTCTCGACGACCGCGATCGTCTGCGGATGGCAGTCCTCGGCGACGAAGAAGGCCTTGCGCGACGGGTTCTGCGAGAGGCACATGCTCATCGCCTCGGCGGCGGCGGTGCCTTCGTCGAGCAGGCTTGCGCCGGCGACCGGAAGCCCGGTCAGCTCGCAGATCATGGTCTGGAAGTTGAGAAGCGCCTCGAGGCGACCTTGGGCGATCTCGGCCTGGTAGGGCGTGTACTGCGTGTACCAGCCGGGGTTCTCGAGCACGTTGCGAAGGACCACCGGGGGCGTGATGGTGCCGTGGTAGCCCATGCCGATGTAGCTGCGGAAGACCTCGTTCTGCGCCGCGAGCGAACGCAGCGCCGAGAGCATCTCGTGCTCGCCCCGCTCGGTGCCGGCGTCGCCGATCGCCTTCTCGAGTTCGAGCGACCCGTTCATGCGGATCGCGGCGGGGATCGCTTCGGCCATCAGCGACTCGACGCTCGCGACCCCGAGGGTCTCGAGCATCGCCGCGACCTCGGCGGCATCCGGTCCGAGATGCCGTCGCGCGAACGTGTCGAGCGGATCGAATCCGTGCGAAGTCGTGGCGTGGGTCGAGGAGGGATGGGCCGGCGTGCCGGCGGTCGGGGTGGTCGACATGGAACTCTCGTTCGCCGAGGGGTGCGGGTGGCGCGGCAGGTCCGCCAACGGGAACCGCGGAGTCTCGTGGTCCGCTTGAACGAGCGGTCGGGACTCCGCGGGGGGCGAAGTATAGAAGGCGCTCGCTCGATTCCCGTTCGTCGGCTTGCCGGTTTTGGAGGCGTCCCCGGGCCGAATCGTCGGCAGGTGGCAACCTGGGCGATCGTCGTGCAAGACCCGAACGCCGTCGTCCGCCGCCGCGGTCCGTCCTTCTATAGTCGCCGCCCCCCGAACAAGTCACCGACGGAACCCGCCCATGCCCGCTCGCCAACCCCGCCCGTGGAGTCTCGCCGGCGCGATCGCCGCCGCCATCGCCGTCGCCACTCCCGCGATTGCCCAGAAGCAGGACCGCGAGGGGGTGGCCGCCGCCGAGCGGATCGTCGAAGGCCCGGTCAACGTCTACGGCTTCTCGCCGGAAGAGTCGTTCATCGACGTCGATGCCTCGCGGCTCTCCTTCCGCGACGCCCTCGAGTCGCTCGGCCCCGAGGCTGTCGCGTGGTACCAGCACGTGCTGACGCTCTCGAACCCCTACTTCGAGGGGCGAGCGCCGGGATCGCCCGGCATCGAGCGGGCCGCGGACTACCTCGAGTACTGGATGGTGCGCGACGGGCTCGAGCCGGCCTTCGGGGAGGGCTACCGCCAGGCGTTCATCCTTCCGTCACGGCGTCCGGACGTGCTCTTCGCCGCGGTCTCCGCCGACGGCGAGGCGCTCGAGGAGGGCGAGGACTTCCGCCTGCTTCCCAACGCGGGCGGCGGTGAGGTCGAGGGACCGCTCGCCTTCGTCGGCTACGGCATCGAGGACGGACCCGATGGCTACGACAGCTTCGCCGCGGCGGGCGATCTCGACGGCAAGGTCGTGATGGTCTTCCGTTACGAGCCGATCGGCGCGGAGGGCACGAGCCTCTGGAGCGAGCGACGCTTCAGCCGTCATGCGGCGCTCGCCGACAAGTTCGCGGCGATCGCGAAGCGCGGCGCTGCGGCGATCCTTCTCGTGAATCCTCCGGGCGTGCGCGACGGGGCGGAAGCGCTCGAGCTTCCGCGTCGCGGTGGCCTCGGTCCGCAGCTCTCGATCCCCGCGTTCATCGTCTCGCCGGAGATGGCGGCGCGGCTGCTTGCAGGCGCCGGCGCCGAGGCCTCGGTGCTCGCGACGTGGCGCGAGGCCGCCGATCAGGCGAAGCCGCTGCCAGCGCTCGCCGGCGGCGGCGCGTCGATCCGCGTCGCGGTCGAGATCGAGAACGGCGTCGAGACCTCGAACATCGCGGGTGTCCTTCCCGGCGCGGGCGCCCTTGCCGACGAGTGGGTCGTGCTCGGCGCCCACTACGACCACATCGGCGAGACCGCCGGCGAGGACGGGGCGATCGAGGTCAATCCCGGCGCGGACGACAACGCCTCGGGCACCTCGGCGGTGCTCGTGCTTGCGGCGAAGATGCGCGCGATGGCCGAAGCGGGCGAACTGCCCGAGTCGCGGCGATCGGTCCTCTTCATCGCGTTCACCGCGGAGGAGAGCGGCCTCAACGGCTCGCGTCACTTCGTGCAGAACCCGACCGTGTCGGCGGATCAGGTCGCGGCGATGGTGAACCTCGACATGATCGGACGGCTCCGCAACGACGAGATCGTCGTCGGGGGCGTGCGAAGCGGCGAGGGACTGCTCGAGCGCATCCGGCCGCATCTCGAGGCGAGCGATCTGCTCGTGCGGGCCGACCCGAGCGGGCGCGGGCCGTCGGACCACAGCAACTTCTACGGGGCGAGCATTCCGGTGCTCTTCTTCTTCACCGGCGTCCACGAGAGCTATCACCAGCCCGGCGATCGCGGACACACCGTGAATCCCGCGGGCGCGGCAAAGGTGATGGCGCTGGTCGAGAACATCCTGCTCGATCTCGTCTCGGGCGAGAAGGTTGCTTTCGCCTCGCCCGACGCGGCGCCGGCGGCGTCGCCCGATCGCGGCTACGCGGGCGTGAGGCTCGGCGTGCAGCCGGGCCTTTCCGAGGGCGAAGGCGTCAAGGTCGAGGCGGTGTCGGAAGGCACGAGCGCCGCGGAGGCGGGCATCCTTGCGGGCGACGTGATCCTCTCCTGGGACGGCACGCTCCTCATGGGCGCGGGCGACATGATGGCGAAGCTTCGTTCGCACGAGCCCGGCGACGTGGCGACGCTGATCGTCGTGCGCGACGGCAAGGAGCAGGAGATCAAGGTGACGCTGAAGGCCTCCGGCGGCGCCCGGCGGGGGAACTGAGCG
>JBMSXH010000306.1:0-3710 GCA_049425445.1 Phycisphaerales bacterium
TCGTGTCGCCGAGGAGATCCAGGCCGCCGCGACGCGCCGCGAGACGCCGGTCGAGGTGCTGGTGCAGGTCAACGTCGCGGGCGAGCAGAGCAAGAGCGGCGTGGCTCCGGCGGCCGCGCGGCACCTCGTCGACCAGATCGAGACGATGGTCAATGTCCGGGCCCGCGGCCTGATGTGCATGGCGCCGCTTGGACCGGATGGCGAAGCGAACCTGGACCTCGCTCGACGCACCTTCGACCGTTGCCGAGAGCTCTTCGAGGACATCAAGACCGCGCGCGCCGGTGGCGATCGGTTCGATCTGCTGTCGATGGGCATGAGCGGCGACTACGAGATCGCGATCGAATGCGGCGCGAATCTGGTCCGCGTCGGTTCGGCGATCTTCGGCGAGGGATCCGTCGACAGCGACGAGGGCGACGTCGACGGCGAAGAGACCGAAGACCGCTGAACGGCCGATGCGGTTCAGGAACCGCTGGCGGAGACGGCGGTCTCCTCGGCGAGGTTCTCCGCCCGCGACGCCTCCTCCGCGTCCCACTTGCGGTGCTGACGAGCGATCGGAAGCCCGCGGAAGCGGCTCCGGCATCGATAGCAGACCAGCCAGGTCCGCGCGAGCAGCAGGAGTGCGATGTCGATCACGAGCACCGCGACGAGCCCGATCAGCACCCGCGGATCGTCCGCATAGCCGAGCAGCGCGAGGACCATGCCGGCGAAGGCCAGCACGATCACGAACGGCGTGACCGCCGGGATCGATCGCTGTCGGAAGAGGTTGGCGTTTCGGCAGACCGGGCAGCGTCGCAGGCGGCCCGCGTCGTCGAGTGCCCCTTCCCAGTCGAGGAAGAGGTCCCCGGCCGCGCCATCGACTCCGAGCCGAACGACCGTAGGGCGATCGGCGGGATCGATCGAGGCCCGACCGAGCGGGCGACGGTCGTGAGGATCGCGAGCTTCGAGTTCCATGAAGCCAGCGGCTCAGCAGCGTGTCGCCCCGCCGACGGCTCGGCCGGCGAGGTGCGGCGAGTGCTTCCAGTCGGCGGATCGGGTCTGGAGATGGCCGAGGAGTTCCTCGAAGACCACGTCCGGCGATGGCGATGCAGCGATGACCGCGTAGCGGTCCGGCCACCGCCTCGCCTGCTCGAGAAAGCCCTCGCGGACCCGGCGGTGGAACTCGATGCTCCGCTGCTCGATTCGATCGCGCTCCGCGGCCATCCGGGAGGCGGAGATGGCGTCGTCGACGTCGAGGATCACCGTCAGATCCGGCAGCAGCCCGCCGGTGGCCACCTCGCCGACCCCCGCGATCTCCGAGAAGGAGAGGCCCCCGGCGGTCCCCTGATAGGCGAGCGTCGAGCTGATGAACCGGTCCGAGACCACCGTGCCTCCCGCCGCCAGCGCCGGGAAGATCCGCTCGCGGCAAAGCTGCGAGCGACTGGCCATGTAGAGGAGCATCTCGCAGCGGAGATCCATCTCGGCGCAGGAGGGATCGAGCAGGATCTCCCGGATCCGTTCTCCGATCGCCGTTCCGCCCGGCTCCCGCACCTCCGAGGGTTCAAGTCCGGCCCCGCCAAGCCACTCGACGAGGCGGGTGCGCTGCGTGCTCTTGCCGCAGCCGTCCGGACCGTCCAGCACGATCAGTCGTCCGCGAAGGCGCTCGGTCCACGGGTTCAAGGTCATGCCGAGGTTATCGCGGGAGCGGGCGGTCGTCGCAACTCCCGAGCGATCACAGGCCGCCCCGACCGCTCGATGCTCGCGATCGTCGCCTTCGTCGTGACAAATGCGGGAGTCGGGTGGTGTCGCGAGCCGATACCCGGTCGATAACCCGGCGCGCCTTCCCGCCGTTGCAGCGGATCGGGCCAGGTCGCCGATCTCTGTCGATCCCGCGGGTTCCCTTCCCGCGACGGTCTCCGCAATTCGAGGAGCGATCCATCTCATGTCGGATCCAAGGACGGTTCTCCGAACGGCGCTCGGATGCACACTCGGGACTCTGCTCGCGGCGATGCCCGCGACGAGCCTGCATGCGGCCGACGATGACGGCTCGATGTCCCTTCAGGAGATGGCTCGGCGTCTCCGGGAACTCGAGTCTGCGAACGAAGGCCTGCGTCAGGAGGTCCGCGACCTCAAGGCGAAGGACGGCGAGGACTGGCTCACCGAGGAGCGTTCATCGCAGATCCGCGGCATCGTGACCGACGTCCTGGCCGATGCGGAGACCCGCGCGAGCCTTCAGGACTCCGCGATCACCGCCGGCTACAAGAACGGCTTCTTCATCGCGAGCCCCGACGGGGCCTTCACGATGAAGGTTCAGGGGCTCATGCAGACCCGGTTCACCTGGAGCCACCTCGGCGGCGAGCCCACCGCTCCGAACTACCCCAACGCGCCCGACACGCAGCAGGATCGCACCGGCTGGGAGATCCCGACCGCGCAGCTCACCCTGAGCGGCACGATGTGGGACCAGACCTTCGAGTACATGATCCGGGCCGAATACGCGAACGATCCGACGATCACGCTTCAGAACCAGGCCTTCGGCGGGGACGGAAGCCGCATCGCCAACCCCGCGATCGGTACCCAGGCAGTCGGCCCCTACGGCTCCGGCAGCGGTCGGCTCGGCGTCACGGACGCCTGGGTCCGGGCGAATCTGAGCCAGGATTGGGCCTTCCGAGTCGGTCAGTTCAAGCTGCCCTTCGACCGCGAGTTCCTCGTCTACGACGCCTACACGATGCTGGCGTCGAAGTCGGTCCTCTCGAATCACCTCTCGGTCGGCTACTCGCAGGGTGTGGAACTCGAGTACTTCGGCGACGACTTCCGCTGGAAGATCGCCTACTCCGACGGCGGCACCGACAACCTCGGCGGCCCCAACATCGCCCTCGTAGGCACCGATCCACTGAACACCCCGTGGTACCAGACCCAGGCCGATTGGGCGGTCACGAGCCGCGTCGAGTTCAAGCTGAACGGCCTGTGGGAGGAGTTCCGCCAGTTCACGAGTCCTCGCGGCGAGGAGTTCGGGTTCCTTGTGGGCGCCGCCGTCCACTACCAGCAGGGTCGCCCGTGGTACTCGCAGGGAGTCGTGCAGGGCACCGGTGACGACTACAACAACTGGCTGAACCTCACCGCGGATGCCACGCTGAACTTCGGCGGCGCGAGCCTCTTCGCCTCGTTCTACTACTCGAACGTCTCCTCGGGCGCAGCGCAGGTCTACCTCAACTCGCCCAACGGGTTCGGAGCCCTGACCTCCTACGACGCGAGTTCCGCCAACATCCTGGGCTTCCTGATCCAGGGCGCGGTCTACGTCTCGGACGAGGTCGAACTCTTCGCCCAGTACGAGTACGGCTCCACCACTGGTCCGTTCAATCTGCCCAACAGCGCCGCCGGCGGCGGGCCGGCTCCGGCCAACTTCAACGTGCCGAGCGACCTGAATCTGCTCACCTTCGGCTTCAACTGGTACTTCCACGGTCAGAACGCCAAGTGGACCACCGACTTCGGCATCGCCTTCGGAAGCGTCTCGTACTTCTGGTCGGATCCGGCCTACGGACTCCGGGCGTCGGACCAGTCGAACCAGTTCCTGCTCCGAACGCAGTGGCAGCTCTTCTTCTGATCGGCTGATCCAGAAACTTGCCCGCCCGACCACGGGCTGTGACCGCCGCCGGCAGCGTCCCCTCGGACCGCCGGCGGCGTCGCGTTGCCGGAGCGATCGCCGAAGACGCGAAGGGCCCGACCTGTAGAATCCC
>JBMSXH010000307.1:0-3708 GCA_049425445.1 Phycisphaerales bacterium
ATCCGCGTCCATCTCGACCAGTTCAACGCCCTCGGCATGCTTCCGATCGCGATCGAACTGGGTGCGAGGACCGTCGACCACCTCGAGGCGTCGACGGCGGCGGACCTCGATCGGCTTGCCGCGTCGGACACGATCGCGGTGCTGCTGCCCGCGAGCGGCTTCTCGCTCGACGATCGCTACGCCGACGCCCGTCGCCTGATCGACGCAGGTGCCGCGGTGGCGATCGCGAGCAACTGCAACCCGGGCTCGGCACCAGGGCCCTCGATCGCGTTCGCCGCGAGTCTCGGATGCCGGAAGCTTCGAATGACCCCGGAAGAGGTGATCGTCGCGACGACCGTCAACGCGGCGCATGCGATCGGCCTTGGAGACTCCTGCGGACGCCTCGCTCCCGGACTCCGGGCGGATCTGCAGCTGCTCGACGCCGACGATGAGCGGTCGATCGGCGGCGAGTACGCGATTCCCGGACCTGCGGCCATCACCCTCGGCGGTCGATGGTTCGGCCTGATCCCCGACGGCCTCGCCTGAGGCAGCGGGATTTCGGACGCAAAACCGAGCGTCGCCCCAAAGTCGGCTCTCGGACGGGTCGAACTCCTTGTCGCGACCCCTGCCCCGGACGCGGGTCCGTTCGGCAGGTCGCGGCGACAAGGTCTCATCGAACGAGCCGCGTCTCCGCTCCCCCTCCCGGTCGCAACGAATGCGTGGAATGCAGGAGCACCCTCCGATGAATCCGTTCACGAACAACAGCAACTGGAACAACGGCAGCAACTGGAACAACGGCGGCTACAACGGTGGCTACAACGGTGGCTACAACGGCGGCTACAACGGCGGCTCGTTCAACGGCTGCAACACCACCGCCAACAGCACCGGCTGGACTGGCAGCACGGGTTGGACCTCGCCGACCACCGCGAACTTCAACGGGTTCGGCAACAGCGGTTTCGGTGGCGTCAACGGCTTCAGCAACAGCGGCTACAACGGCTACAACGGCTTCAATGGCTTCTGCAACACCTCGCTGCCGACCGCGATCCTCGCGAGCTGCACGCCGAACCCCGTCGCCGCCTACACGTTCGCCAATGCCCTCGCCAATGCGCTCTGCTTCGGCAACGGCTGCAACACGAACGCGTTCACCGGCAACACCAACGTCTTCGGCCAGACCGGCACCTTCGGCGGCTTCCCGACGACCAACGTCTTCGGCCAGACCGGAGCCTTCGCCGGCTTCCCGACGTCCAACGCCTTCGGCCAGACCGGCTTCAACAGCACCGGCTGGAACGGCAACGTCTCCAACAGCACCGCCTTCACGGGCACCACGCCCTCGAACTTCGCGTCGACCAACTACGGCACGACGACCACCGGCAACACCGGCTACGGCTCCACCAACTACGGCAGCATGAACTCCGGTTCCACCGGCTTCGGCACCTGGAGCGGCGCTTCGGCCAACCGCGGCAACTACGGCTCCGCTTCGCCGACCACCACCGCCTCGACCACCGCCGCCTCGACGGTCTCCACCCCGGCGACCACCGGCACGCAGTGGAACTACAGCGGCACGACCGAGACGTCGAGCCGCACCCCCGCCCGCTCGGCGGCCTGAGTTCCACGATTTCCGCGCATTCACCCGTAGGGCGGTCGTCCATGGATGGACGGCCGCTCTTTCGTTGCGCCGATACCATCTCGCCTCCCATGACCGTGACCGCTGCGAGAGACGTGGAACTGGCCGCCGCCGCCGCCGAGGCGGTGGTGGAGGTGCATCGGCGACTCGTCGACTTCCTCCGCGCGGGCCTGACCCTCGCGGACGTCGACGCCTTCGTCGCGACGCAACTCGAGGATCTCGACTGCCGCAGCGCATTCCTGGGCTATCGAGCCCGCGGCCACCCCGCCTACCCGAGCCACAGCTGCCTCTCCCTCAACGAGTGCGTCGTCCACGGCACCCACGACATGAGCGATCTCCCGCTCAAGCAGGGTGACGTTCTCTCGGTCGACGTCGGCGTCAAGCGGGCTGGCTGGATTGGTGATGCCGCGTGGACCTACGCGATCGAGTCGGGCTCGGACGAAGCGCTCGACCTGATGCGCTGCGGTCGCCGCTCCCTCGAGAAGGGCATCGAGGCGCTGCAGCCCGGACATCCGCTCATCGAGTGGGCGAAGACCGTGCAGGGCATCGTGGAGCACGAGCATCGATACGGCCTCGTGCGCGGGCTCGGCGGCCACGGCTATGGACGTGAACTGCACGGGCCTCCCTACGTCAGCAACACGGTGCCGGGATATCCGGGCGAGTGGCCCGATGCCTGGACCCGCCTCAAGCCCGGCGATCTGATCGCGGTCGAGCCCATGGTGGCCGCCGGCACGACGGAGATCCGAAGCGAAGGCCGGAAGTGGCCGATCTACACCGCGGATGGATCGCTGAGCGTCCACTATGAAGCCGACGTCCTCGTCACTGCCGACGGCCCGCGGAACCTCACCGCCGGCCTCTTCGACCTCCCCGAGATCGTCGGGCGCTGATTCGTCGGATCGAAGGGAGCCCATGCGGGCGGTGCTGCTCGAAGGCGTGCATCCGGCGGCCGAGCAGGCGCTTCGCGCCGCCGGCATCGAGGTCGAGTCGATCGCTCAGGCGCTTGAGGGCGACGCCCTTCGCGACGCGATCGCCGGGGCGTCGCTCGTGGGCATCCGCTCGCGCACGCGGCTCGAGGCGAGCGTGCTCGACGCGGCCCCCTCGCTCGCCGCCATCGGCTGCTTCTGCATCGGCACGAACCAGGTCGCGCTCGAGGCCGCCGCGAACCGCGGCGTGCCGGTCTTCAACAGCCCCTTCGGCAACACGCGAAGCGTCGCCGAACTCACGCTCGCCGAGATCGTGATGCTCCTGCGCGGCATCGTCGACCGCAGCAGCGATCTGCATCGGGGCGTCTGGACGAAGTCCGCCTCGGGCAGCCACGAGGTGCGCGGCCGCGTGCTCGGCATCGTCGGCTACGGCCACATCGGGTCGCAGCTCTCCGTGCTCGCGGAGAGCCTCGGCATGCAGGTGGTCTTCTTCGACATCGACCACAAGCTCCCGCTCGGCAACGCCTGCGCCGTCGGCAGCCTCGACGAACTGCTCGAACGAAGCGACGTCGTCTCGCTGCACGTGCCCGAGACTCCGCAAACGCAGGGGATGATCGGCGGCGTGGAGATCGACCGCATGAAGCGCGGAGCGATCCTCGTGAACAACGCCCGCGGATCGCTGGTCGATCTCGACGCGGCCGCCGACGCGCTTCGACGAGGGCACCTCCGCGGCGTGGCGGCAGACGTCTTCCCGAAGGAGCCGGAGTCGAACGGCCCCGGCTTCGCCTGCCCGCTCGTCGGCGTCGCCGGCGCGCTCCTCACGCCCCACATCGGCGGCTCGACGGAGGAGGCGCAGGAGTCGATCGGGCGCGACGTCGCCGAGAAGCTGCTTCGGTTCGTGCTCGGCGGCTCGACGCGCGGCGCCGTCAACGTGCCCGAGGTCGACCTGCCGCGACGGGTCGAAGGCCGCCATCGCATCCTGCACTTCCACCGCAACGTGCCCGGCGTGCTCGGCCGCATGCACACCATGCTCGCGGCGCGGGGGATCAACATCCATGCCGAGTACCTGCAGTCCGACGTCGAGCGGTCGTATGTCATCCTCGATGTCGACGCCTCCGATGCGGAGACGGTGCAGGCGGACCTCGCGACCATCCCCGAGACGCTGCGGATGCGGATGATCTG
>JBMSXH010000308.1:0-3698 GCA_049425445.1 Phycisphaerales bacterium
GTCGCGGACGACCTCGAGCTCGTACTCCTTCCAGCCGAGCACCGACTGGTCGATGAGCACCTGGCCGATCATCGAGGCCTTCAGGCCGCGTCGGACGATCTCCTCGAACTCCTCGAGGTTGTAGGCGACGCCGCCGCCCATGCCCCCGAGCGTGTACGCCGGGCGGATGATCGCCGGCAGCCCGATCTCGACGAGGAAGTCGCGGGCCTCCTCCATGGTGGTCACGGTCCGGGACCGGGGCTGGCGAAGCCCAAGCCCCTCGACGAGCGTCCGGAACGCCTCGCGATCCTCCGCGCGGCGGATCACCTCGCGGTCGGCGCCGATCATCTCGACGCCCATCGCCGCGAGCGTGCCCTCGTCATGCAGCGCGCAGGCGCAGTTGAGGGCGGTCTGCCCGCCGAGGGTCGGCAGCAGCGCATCGACCGGCGTGCCGAGCTCCCGTTCCCGCTCGAGGATCTTCCGGACCGCCTCCGGGGTGATGGGCTCGATGTAGGTCCGATCCGAGAAGTCCGGATCGGTCATGATGGTGGCGGGGTTCGAGTTGACGAGGACGACCCGGTAGCCCTCCTCTCGGAGCGCCTTGCACGCCTGGGTGCCGGAGTAGTCGAACTCGCATCCCTGGCCGATCACGATCGGGCCAGAGCCGATGATGAGGATGGTGTGGAGGTCTTCTCGTCGCGGCATGCGGTTCCGCCAGTTTGGCGCAAAGTCGCGAGAATCTAGCGGAAAGGCCTCGCCTTCGGAAGACGCGAGACGCCTCGAGACTCAGGAAACCTCGGTGACCGCCCCTTCGATCCCGCTCGATGCCACGCTCGCCGCGAACCCGGCGTCGATCGGGTTGGCGACGGTGGCCGCAGCCGTCGGCGTCCTCGCCGCGCTCGCGGGCTACGCGGCGCTCGTCCGTCTTCGCGACCACTACGGCGGCGACCTGCTGCTCGGTCTCGAGTGCCGTCTGGCGCAGGCCTACCTCACCGTCGTGCACCGGATCCGCTTCGAGGGCTTCGATGCGATTCCCGAACTCGCCCGAATCGTCGCTCCCGGCGGCGGCGGGCTGCTGGTCGCGGCGAACCACACCTGCGGACTCGATCCGATGATCCTGCAGATGCCGCTTCGCCGGCGGATCCGCTGGATGATGTGGACCGGCCAGATGGGTCGGGGCCTCGGCTGGCTCTGGAAGCACCTGTCCGTGCTGCCGGTCTCCCAGGACGGGCACGATCTCGCGACCCTGCGGGAGTCGCTGCGAGCCCTGCAGCGTGGCGAGGTGCTCGGCGTCTTCCCGGAAGGAGGCGTCGAGCGGCCGCCGGGCCAGATCCTGCCGCTCCAACCGGGCCTCGGACTCCTCGCGGTGCGCTCCTCGGCGCCGATCCTGCTCTGCTTCATCGACGGCACGCCGGCGCCACGGATCTTCGGGGCGTTCTTCACCGCCAGCCGCACGCGGGTCCGGGCGGTCGGACTGCTTCGGGCGCTCCCCGGCGAGATGCCGGCGGCCCTGCTCGATCGGATTCAGCAGGCGCTGCTCGATGCGAGCGGTTGGCCGCTCCGGCCTACTTCCCCCGAAACCGCAGCGCCGCGGTGACCGTCGCCTCGACGGAATCCGGCGGCGGATCCACCGCCACCGCGCGATCGACGAGGTCCCGCGCCGTCGGCCGAGGCTCGCCGAGTTGCACGAGCACCTCGATCGCATCGAGGGCCATCTGGCGATTCGGATCGGCGGGAGCGCCTGGCCGCGGCTTCGACGCCCCCACCTCGGCGAGGTAGCCGTCGACCGACTCGGCGAGTTCGGTCACGATCGTCTGCGCCGTCTTGCGCCCGATCTCCGGCAGCGACGAGAGCAGCCCGACGTCGCCCGTCGCGATCGCCTCGGCGATGCGCGGGAAGGGAATCGCGAGCGCCCGCAGCGCCTTCCGCGGGCCGAAGCCCCGGACGGTGGTGAAGAGCTCGAAGAACTCCCGGTCCGCCACGGAGGCGAACCCGAAGAGCCGCGGTCGGTAGCTGGCGCCTTGCGAGATCCCCTCGAGCGTGTGGATCGTGTGAAGGGTCATCCGCTCGCCGATCGAACCCTCGAGCTTCGGGACCTCCGCGGCGGGAACCATCACCTCGTAGGCGAAGTCCCCGCACGCCAGCACGGCGACGCCGTCGGCGACCGATTCGAGCATGCCCGAGATCCGGGTGATCATGGGCGCGAGTCTACGATCCCTGCCGCCCCTTCGCGTCCGCTACCTTTCCGCCCATGCGATACGGCATGGTGATGGCAGGCGGCTCTGGAACGCGACTCTGGCCACTGAGCCGGCGTGACCGGCCCAAGCAACTGCTGCCGCTGCTTCCCGGCGGCAAGAGCCTCCTCGGCGCCGCGATCGATCGCCTCGAAGGCGTCGTCGAGCATTCGAACCGGCTGATCTGCACCGCAGAGCGGTTCCGCACGGCGATTCGGCGCGAGATGCCCCAAGTTCCCGAGTCGGCGCTCCTCGGCGAACCGACCGGCCGCGACACCGTGAACGCGGTCGGACTGACCGCCGCGATCCTCGAGTTGCGGGATCCCGACGCCGTCTTCGCGGTGCTCACCGCCGATCACCTGATCGAGCCGCAGCAGGAGTTCGCCCGGGCGCTCGATCTGGGCTTTCGGCTCGCAGAGTCGGACCCCACTCGATTCGTGACCTTCTCGATCCGACCCGACTTTGCCGCGACCGGGTACGGCTGGGTCGAGCGAGGCGCGGAGATCGACGGCTTCGAAGGGGCCCATCTTGCCGCCGCCTTCGTCGAGAAGCCCGAGAAGGCGCGGGCCGAGGCGTTCCTTGCGAGCGGACGCTGGAACTGGAACAGCGGCATGTTCGTCTTCGCCGCGCGGGGCTTCATGAGCGCCCTCGAGAAGTTCCTTCCCGCGAACGCCGAGTCGCTTCGCCGCATCGCCGCCGCCTGGGAGACCCCGGAACGGGATTCGCTGCTCGCCTCGCTCTACCCGGCGCTCACCAAGATCAGCGTGGATCACGGCATCATGGAGCCGGCCTCGGCCTCGAACACGTTCTCGATCGCCACGGTGCCGATGGCGGTCAAGTGGCTCGACGTCGGAAGCTGGCCGAGCCTCGCGAAGACGATCGAGCCCGACGCCTCCGGCAACCGCGTGATGGGTCGACTCTTCGCGGTCGAGAGTCGCGGCGTGCTGTCGATCTCGAGCGAGCCGGATCATCTCGTGTGCGTGCTCGGCTGCGAGGATCTGGTCGTCGTGCACACCGCGGACGCCACCCTCGTCTGCCCGATCGAACTCGCCGAGCAGGTCAAGTTCATCGCCGAGCGGGTGCCGGCGCCGCTGCGGTGACGACGCCTCGCTCGAAGCGGTACCTCGCGGTCGATCTGGGCGGCAAGCGCACGGGGCTCGCGGTCGGAGACGACCTCACCCGCATCGCCAGTCCGGTGGATGTCCTCGAGATCCCGCCCGGACCGCGGCTCGTCGAGGCGATCCTCGGGGCGATTCGGGAGCACGGCCCCGACGCGATCGTGGTCGGCTTGCCGTTGAACATGGACGGGACCGAGGGCGATGCGGCGAAGCAGGTCCGCGCGTTCGGCGACCTGCTCGTCTCCGCGACCTCGCTGCCGGTCGAGTACCACGACGAACGGCTCACGAGCCGCGCGGCCGAACTCGACCTCGCCGGCCTCTACACCCGCAAGGGCAAGAAGCGTCGGCTCGATGCGGTCGCAGCGGC
>JBMSXH010000309.1:0-3697 GCA_049425445.1 Phycisphaerales bacterium
GGGGGGCCCGCGCCCACGACACCGCGAGGCAACCCAGCGTCCGGGCCAGCAGGATGTTCGACCGATTCGAAACGCGGCGCTTCTGGATGGACATGCTCGTACGGCTCCTCGACCCGCCTCCGGCCGCACCACGGCCGCGACGGACTTCTACATTACGCCGCTTCCTTCGCCCCGTCGGATCCCTTGATGCACCCATCCTTCGAGATCGTCTCCCGTTTCGAGACCCTCGACGCCGCGCACCCGCGTGCCTCGCGGGTGCGGATTGCGGGAACGCGGATTCGAAGCGTCGATCGGCAGGGCGACGAGCGATCCGACGGCCCGGTGAAGACGTTCGATCTCCGTCCGTTCTTCATCGTGCCGGCCTTCGTCGATGCCCATGTGCACCTGCTGATGGCCGGGCTCGCCCTGAGGCAGACGGACCTGTCGAACGTCTCGAGCCGTGAGTCATTCGACAGGTCGATCGCCGACGCTGCCGCGCGCCTCGCGACGGAGGACCCCACCGGCGGCGTCTGGCTCGAGGCGTGGGGCTGGTCCGCCGAGCGTTGGGCACACGAAGGCGGCGAGACGCCCGATCGACGCTGGCTCGCCGCCGCGGGCTTGCGACCGGCGATCGCCTGGCGAATGGACCGCCACGCCTGCGTCCTCAACGACGCGGCGCTGCGCATCGTCGAAGCAGCGCATCCCGGACTGCCTGCGCTGCCGGGCGGCGAGATCCTGCGCGACGAAGCGGGACGGCCGACCGGGCTCTTCATCGAAGCGAACGCCTGGAAGCAGGTGATTCCGCTCGTTCCGCCCGCGAGCACCTCGCGGAAGCACGTCGCGCTCCGCGAGGCGGCGGCGCATCTCCATCGCCACGGCGTCGCGTCGGTCGGTTCGATGGAGTACGCCGCCGAGATCCGCGAGGCGATCCTGCCCGTCGCCGCCGACGAGTCCGTCCCGTTTCGACTTCGCATCGCCGCCACGATCCTCGATCGGGGGTGGCCACTCGACACGGGAATCGCACGAACACTCGCGGAGGAGGTCGCATCGGCGGGATGCGCCAGCGAAGCGCTTCGAATCATCGGCTTCAAGGCGTTCGCCGACGGCACCCTCGGCCTCCGCACGGCGCGGATGCTCGAGGACTACGCCGATCGTCCGGGCGAACGCGGCATGCTCGTCGAACTCGCCCTCGAAGGGCACCTCGACGCCTGGGCGCAAGCGGTCTGGAACGCCGGCCTCTCGCCCTCGATCCATGCGATCGGCGACGAGGCGTTTCGACGATCGCTCGACGCCTTCGAGCGGCTTGCGACGAGCGATGCCCCGCGCCTCGCGCCGCGCATCGAGCACTGCCAGACCGTGCATCGGGACGATCTCGCCCGCGTGCGGGGCCGCCTGCTCTCGATGCAACCGCTGCACCGGTTCTTCGATGGGCGCCCCTTCGAGCAGGCGATGGGGCCCGCACGGCTCGAGCGCTTCTTCCCCTTTCGATCGCTGCTCGACCACGGCGCCACGCTGGCGTTCGGATCGGACTGGCCGATCGTCGAGCCGGATGCGATCGCCGCCATGCGAAGCGCCATCACCGGTCGCCTCGCCGACGGCAGCGTGCTTGCCGAGCGCGAGACGATCTCGCCGCGCGAGGCGCTCGTGGCCCACACGCTGCACGCGGCGCAATGCCTCGGCTTCACCGATGCGGGCTCGCTTGCACCCGGCCGGCGCGCCGATCTGGCGGTCCTCGATCGCGACCCGCTCGAGACGGACTGGTATCGGGCGCCGCCCAAGGTGGTCGCGACCCTCGTCGGCGGGGTCCCGGTGTTCGATGCGGAAGGGTTGTTCTCGTGAGCGGCTGGAACGTCGAGCCCGTGGACTACGATCGCCGACGTTCGGGGACCTCGGGTACCAACTTGGGAGTGGCGTCGTGAGCGGATGGTGGGTCCACAACCTCTTCGAGCAGGGCGGTGCGGCCCTGGTCGCCTCGTGGGTGATCTGGGTGATCGGCTCGATCGTGCTGCACGAACTCGCCCACGGCTGGGCGGCGCTCTGGCAGGGCGATCAGACGCCGCGCGAACTCGATCGGCTCACCATCAACCCGATGGTCCACATGGGCATGTGGGCCCTCATCATGTTCGCGGTGGTCGGGATCACCTGGGGCATGATGCCGACCGATCCGAGCCGGTATCGCTGGGGTCGCCGCGGTCGCATCGTGGTCGCCGGCGCGGGGCCCGCGATGAACATCGTGCTCGCCCTCGTCGCCCTCACGATCCTCGGGCTCTGGAAGGGACTCGGCGACCCTCAGGGCGACACCGCCGACCGGGCGGTGATGTTCCTGCAGATCGGCGGCTTCCTGAACCTCGCGCTGGCGATGTTCAACCTGCTCCCGGTGCCGCCGCTCGACGGCTCGGGCATCCTGGCCGGGGTCTCCTGGAAGTGGTACCAGTGGAGTCAGGACTCCCGGGTCGCGATGTACTCGATGCTGGCCCTGATCTTCCTCTTCTTCGTCGGCGGGCTCGGAGGGGTGCTCTTCGGGGCCGCCGCGAGCATGGCCTCGGGCTATGCCGACTGGGTCGCGGGGCTGGTCGGCTAGCCGCGGGTCTGGGTCGGGCTGGCGGCTGGGTCCGGGCCCAACCCTTCGGGCGACTTGGCAAGACCCTTGAACCGACCCGGCTCCCCGGTACACTCCCCGATTCGCATCCGCCCGCCGAAGTGCGATCCGCACGGAGCCGAACCTGCTCTCCCGGATCGACCGAGGCCCGTGTTCGGGAGGCCACCGCGGCTTCCCGGGTCCGAGGCAGGCGCTTCGTGAGATCCTTTCATGGTGGTACTTCGTCTCAAGCGCATGGGCCGCGCCCACAAGCCCTTCTATCGCCTTGGCGCGATGGACAAGCGTTCGCCCCGCGACGGCCGCGTCATCGAGCAGCTCGGGTGGTACGACCCGACCGCGCCCGAAGGCCGGCAGCATGCAATCAAGATCGATCGCGTCCGCCACTGGCTGAGCGTCGGCGCCCAGCCGAGCCAGACCGTCGCCGACCTGCTCCGGCGCCTTGGCTGCGATGCGAAGCCTGGCACGCCCGCCCCGGCGGAGTCCGCCTGACCCCGAACCCGGGTCTGGTCGCGTCCCCTGCGACCTTCCGGTGCCGGCTCGTCTCGCCATGCGAATCGATCTGCTGACCATCCTCCCGGAGATGTTCGCGCCAGTGCTTGGTGCGGGCGTGGTCGGCCGCGCGTTCGAGGCGGGCGTCGCGGACCTGAAGGTCCACGACCTTCGCCGCTTCAGCCTCGATCCGCACGCGCGGGTCGACGATCGCCCCTTCGGCGGCGGGCCGGGCATGGTCATGTCGCCGCAGCCGATCTCGGACGCGGTCGAGGTGATCGAGTCGCAGGACCCGCGACCGGCCACCCGCATCCTGCTTTCTCCGCAGGGCGAGCCGCTTCGGCAGCCCCGGATCGAGTGGCTTGCGACGCAGCCGCGGCTGCTTGTGATCGCCGGCCGCTACGAGGGTCTCGACGAACGGGCCATCGAGCATCTCGCGCCGATCGAACTCTCCGTCGGCGACTTCGTCGTCAGCGGAGGCGAGATCCCCGCGATGCTGCTCGTCGATGCCGTGGTCAGGCTGCTCCCGGGCGCCCTCGGCCACGACGCCTCGGCGGCGGAAGACTCCTTCTCGACCCGAGACGCCGCCGGCCAGCCCCTGCTCGACTGCCCCCACTACACCCGTCCGCG
>JBMSXH010000310.1:0-3685 GCA_049425445.1 Phycisphaerales bacterium
CCGCTCAGGACTGCGGCGGACTGGATCGACTCGGCCACCCGCCGGGCCTTGGCGGCCGCCCGACGCTCGAGCAGTGCCTGCGCCGGAGGGCCCCATCCTTCTATAGAGAGGCCGACCGCCTCGGCGACCGCGGCGACGTGGCGGAAGGTGACCTCGCCGAGTTCACCCCCGAAGACCCGCTTCACGGTCGCGATCGAGACCCCCGAGATTGCCGCGACGGTCTCGTGACCGATCCGCAGTTCGCGGCGGCGGGCGTCGAGCCGTTCCTGCAGGCGAGTGATGCCGTCCGATGGCATGGGCGGAAACGTATCAGATCTGAGATGAGAGAGGAGAGAGGAGAGAGGAGTAAGGAGAGAGGAGGAGAAGAGGAGAGGAGGAGAAAGGAGACGAACCTGGTCGCCGCCCGTTGTTCGCCAGACTCTTGCCGCGAGCTGAGGCGCTTCGCGTTCCGAGTCCATTCCGTCCATCAAGTCCATCCTGTCCATGTGAGCGCCCACCGAGCGAAGCGAGCGCCCACCGTGTGACGTGGCCCGCGCCCGCCGCGCCCAAGGCCCTACCCCTTCACCGCCCCGGAGCCGATTCCCTCGATGAACTGCTTCTGGGCACCCATGAAGAGCAGGATGCACGGCAGCATGGTCACCAGGCTCGCCGCCATCAGCAGGTGCACCCGCTCGAGGTTCCCGTACTGGTTCCGGAAGCCGTTGAGCGCAACTGCCAGCGTCATCGACTCTTCGCGCTGCAGGTAGATGAGCGGCCCGAGGAAGTCGTTCCACGTCCAGATGAAGGTGAAGACCGCGACGATCGCGGTGACCGGCCGACAGAGCGGCAGCATGATCCGCCACCAGATGCCGAGCCAGCCGAGCCCGTCGATGCGGGCCGCCTCGACGAGCGCCTCGGGCACCTGCGCGATGAACTGGCGATACATGAAGACGAAGAACGCGCTGCCGAAGAACGCCGGCACCACGAGCGGCAGGATCGTGTCGATCCAGCCCAGGCTTCTGAAGAGAAGAAAGAGCGGGATCATCGTGACCTGCCCGGGCAGCATCATCGTCGCGAGCATGAGCAGGAAGAGTCCCTGACGCCCGCGGAAGCGCACCCGCGCGAACGCGAAGCCCACGAGGCTCGAGGAGAGGATCGTGCCGACGGTGACGAGCACGGTGATCACCGTCGAGTTCGCCAGCGCATCCTTGAAGCCCTCGCCCCGGCGGCTTCCCATCTCCTCGATCGCCTGCCCGTAGTTCTGCCACTGCGGCGACTCGGGGAAGAGCCGGAGCACCTCGCCGCCGCCGACGATCGCGGCGCCCGCGTTGGCCGGCGTCTCGAGGCTCACCACCAGCATCCACCACAGCGGGAAGATCGTGATCGCGGAGAAGCCCACGAGCAGCAGGAACGGAATCGCCTTCGCGAGCCTCATGCCTTGAGCCCCTCGTAGTGGACGAGTCCGCGGCTGCCGCGCATCAGGATCGCGGTCATGGCGAGCACCACCACGAGCAGGATCCACGCCATCGCCGAGGCGTAGCCCATCTCGTAGCTCTCGAAGCCGAGGTTGAAGAGGTAGAGCACGTAGAACCGCGTGAGGTCGCCGGGCTCGCCGCCGGTCATCACGAACGCCTGCGTGAAGACCTGGAACGAGCCGATCACCGAGACGATCAGGTTGAAGAGGATGACCGGCGAGAGCATCGGAAGCGTCACGCTTCGGAATCGACGCCACGCGCCGGCGCCGTCGATCGACGCGGCCTCGTGCAGGTCCTTCGGGATGCCCTGCAGTCCCGCGAGATAGATGAGCATGCTGCCGCCGACGGTCCAGAGGCTCATGATCGCGAAGGCCGGCGGTCCGAACCACGCCGCGTCGGCGCCGAACCACTGCGGCGGCTCGAGGCCGATCGGTGCGAGCAGCGGCGCGAGCGCCGCGTTCATGAGCCCGTTCTCGCCATCGAAGACCCAGCGCCACAGGACCGCGGTGCCGACGCCCGCGAGCACGCTCGGCAGGTAGAGGGCTGCGCGGAAGGTGCCGATGAAGGGCACCTTCGAGTTGAGCAGAAGCGCGGCCGCGAGCGCCACGATCTGGCCGAGCGGCACCGCGAGCAGGGCGTAGTACGCCGTCACCTGCAGGCTCGTGTGCATGCGGCGATCGTGCAGGAGCAGTTCGCGATAGTTGTCGAAGCCGACGAACGACGCCTCGCCGAGCGTCGACATGCCGTTCCACTTCGCCAGCGACAGGACGAGGCTCATCGCGATCGGGAACGCCATGAAGACCGCGAACCCCACGAGCCACGGCGAGGCGAGCAGGAGTCCGGCTCGCTCCTCGGCGACGCCGGCCCGCGAGGCGCCCGGCCGTCGACGGAGGAACCTCGTGATCCAGATCGCGATGGCGGCGATCACGACCACGCCCGCGATCGCGAGCACGTTCCAAGGCATGCCGGGGCGATCGTCGCGGGCGAGCGGCGACTCGCGCACGCGACGCCAGTTCGCGGTGAAGTCGTCGGCGGCCTGCCGGATCGAGAGGTCGCCGCTGCGAAGGCCCTGATCCATGCGGCTGCCGAAGAGCTGCTCGAAGCGCGGATCGACCGGCCACTCCGCGACCCGGGCAACCTCGGCGGCGTCGAGATAGGCCTGGTCGTTGGCGGGTGCGATCGAGGCGTCGAGAAAGGCGTCGCTCTCCGCAACCGCGCGGCGCGTCGGCACGGCGAGGCCAAGCCGCGACTGCGCGGCCTGGTTCTCGGCGCTCGTGAGGAACTTGACGAGTTCCCAGGCTTGGGGCTTGTGTGCGCAGCGATCCGCGATCGCCCAGGCGACGGTGAGGATCACGTTGGCCCGTTCCCGTCCGCGCGGCAGCGGGCGGAAGTCCCACTCGAACTGGATGTCGCCGGCGGGCTTGTCGGGCGACGGCGTCAGCGCGGAGTAGGCCGGCACGACCCAGCGTCCGAATGGCCCCGCCATCCCGATGCGTCCGGTCTGGAAGACCGCCGAGCCGCTCGCGACGCGACTGCGCCCGCTCGTCAGGGTGTTCTCCTCGTCGTGCCGCCATGCCCGAAGGCGCTCGAGCGCCGCGACGACCTGCGGATCGTCGAACCGAAGATCGTCGAAGTCCTCGCCGATCACGTCGACGCCCTCGGTCCACAGATAGGTGCGCACGACGAAGGGCCAGGTCACGAACTCGGCGCCGGTCGCGTCGGGGACCTCGCCGAGCCGCCGCGCGATCTCGATGAACTCGTCCCACGTCCAGTCGTCGCGCGGCGGGTCGAGTCCAGCCCGCTTGAAGAGATCGAGGTTCAGGTAGAAGCCGACGGTCGTGAAGTCCTTCGGAATGCCGTAGAGCGTGCCGTCTCCGACCCGCGACCCGTCGTAGCGGAACGCCTCGACGGTGGCCGGGAAGAAGTCCTCGAGCAGCAGGTCGTCGCGGTTGCTCGCCCGTTCCGCGGCGACGAACTCGTCGAGCGGCGCGAGCAGGCCAAGCTCGGCGAAGTTCGCGAGGCGTTCGGCGCCCACGTAGAAGACGTCCGGCGGCTCGCCCGCGACGAGCATGGTCTGGAGCTTCGTGTAGAAGCTGCCCGCGTCGCCGGGATTGACCCGACGCACGCGGATGCCGGGGTGCTCCGCCTCGAAGCGGGCGAGGGCGTCCTCGACGATCGCATCCTCCTCGGGCCCGCCGTCGCCGGACCAGTGCATGACGACGAGTTCGACC
>JBMSXH010000311.1:0-3680 GCA_049425445.1 Phycisphaerales bacterium
GCGGCCTTCTTCACGGCGGGTGCCTTGGTCGCGACCTTCTTCTTGGGGCTCGGCTTCGCGGCCGGCTTGGCCGCTGCGGCCTTCGCCGCGGGCGCCGCCTTCTTGGGCGGATCCTTCTTCGGCTCGGGAGCCGCTTCCTTCTTCGAGGACTTCTTGCCCCCGGCCTTGGACTCCTTCTTCGCCGAAGGCTCGGCCTTCACCGGACGATCCGGCGTCGAGTCGGCGAAGGCGTGCAGGGCGTGATAGGCCGCGACGAGTCGATCCGAGGAGAGTTCCTTCGCGATCCACGTGGCCGCGTCGGACTCGCTCGCCTCCGCGGCGACCACGCCGGCGTCCTGCAGCTTCTCGAGCAGGCGACGGTCGATCGGCATCACGGAGTGCTTGAAGCGAAGCAGCAGCGTCCGGTGCGCGACGAAGGCCGGGAGTTCGGGAATGCCCTCGAGGTACGTCCGCGCCTCGCGCTTGCCGGCGGACTCGAGATGGCCGAGATCGACCTTGTGCTGCCGCTTGTAGATCGCGGTGAGGCTGTTCCGCAGGATCCGCAGCCGCGTGAAGGCGTTGGGATACCGCGGGCCCACGATCTCCATGGTCTCGTCGACGAGGCAGACCCGAAGGTCGTTCCAGTCGTAGAGCTTCGAGGCGAGCTTGGCGAAGGCGGCGTCGGCCATCGCCAGCGGCGCCTCCCACGCGAGCACGGAGTGGACGAAGACGTTGACGGGATCGCTCCCGAACTCCTCGCTCCACTGCGGATGCGGCGGAGGCTCGGCGGGCGCGTGCTTGTCGATGAGCGACTTGAGCTTCGAGGCGTGTCCAGCGGGACCCTTCACGGCGTCATGTCTCCGGTGTGTTCGGATCGTTCGGTGTCGCTCGGGGCGTCGACATCCAACCCCTCGCGAATGGCCTGCTCGAGATGGGCGGCCCGCTTGAGCCGGTCGTCGAGACGGAAGGAAAGTCGCGGGATCCTCCGCAACGCGGTGGCGCCGCGAAGCTTCGAGGCGAGGTGTCCGCGGGCGTGGTCGAGCGCGGCGATGGTGAGCTTCCCGTGCTCCTCCGGGAGCACCGAGACGAACACCGTGGCGTCGGCGAGATCGGGCGAGATCCTGACCTCGAGGATCGAGACCAGTCCGCGGTAGCGCGGATCGTTGAGCCCCCGCGCGAGGATCTCCTGCAACGCGCGCTGGACCAGCGAACCCACCTGCAGCGGGCGCGACGGACCACCGCCGCGGGCGGCGGGGAGTGCGTACGACGCGGGGCGTTCAGCCCCGTCCCGAGGTCCGGAGCCTTCCATCGCCGCGTCAGCCCGTGCGGGCAACCTCCACGCTCTTGTAGCACTCGAGCACGTCGCCGGCGCGGATGTCGTCGTAGCCGACGATCTTCATGCCGCACTCCTGGCCCGCCCGGACCTCCTTGGCGTCGTCCTTGAACCGCTTGAGCTGCTCGAGCCGGCGATCCTTCTCGACGACGATGCCGTCGCGGGTCACGCGGATCTGCGCGTTCCGTTCGATGACGCCGTCGGTGACGTAGCAGCCCGCGACCATGCCGACCTTCGAGATCTTGAACACCGCGCGAACCTCGGCGTGTCCGAGGACCTCGAGCTTGATCTCCGGAGCGAGCAGGCCCTTCGCGGCCTTCGAGACGTCGTCGGTGAGCTGGTAGATGACGTCGTAGAGCCGGATGTCGATGCCCTTGGCCTCCGCGAGCTGACGGGCTCGGGAGGAGCTCGTCACGTTGAAGCCGAGGATGATCGCGCCGGTGGCCTCCGCGAGGGCGACGTCGCTCTCGTTGATGCCGCCGACGGCGATGTGCTTGACCGACACCGTGACCTCTTCGCTGCCGAGCTTGGCGAGGACGACCCGCAGGGTCTCGACCGAGCCCTGCACGTCCGCCTTGACGACGAGCGGCAGTTCGGTGCGCTGCGCCTCCTGCATCTTCTGGAAGATGTTGTCGAGGGTGACCCGCGGCACCGCGAGTTCGCGCTCGCGATCGAGGCGGCGACGCTCCTCGGCGGCATCCTCGGCGTCGCGAAGGCTGTCGACGCAGTAGAGACGATCGCCCGCGTCGGGCAGCTGGTCGATGCCGCTGATCGCCACCGGCGTCGACGGACCCGCCTCGGTCGCACGCTTTCCGTGGGCGTCGACGAGATCGCGCACGCGCCCGAACCCGCGTCCGACCACCACGAAGTCGCCCTTCTTGAGCGTGCCTTCCTGGACGAGGATCCTCGCGACGGGGCCGCGGCCCTCCTCCATCTGCGCCTCGAGCACGGTGCCGACGGCGCGGCCGCCGACATCGGACTTCAGATCGCGCAGCTCGGCCTGGTAGTCGAGCATGTCGAGCAGATCCTGGATGCCCTCGCCCTTGATCGCGCTGGTGCGGACGACTTCCACCTCGCCGCCCCACTCGACCGGATTCAGGCCCTGCTCGGCGAGCTGACCGAGGATCCGCTGGATGTTGCCGTCGGTCGCCTCGGGCTTGTCGATCTTGTTGAGCGCCACCACGATCGGCACCCCGGCGGCCTTCGCATGGTTGATGCTCTCGATGGTCTGCGGCATCACGCCGTCGTCGGCGGCGACCACCAGCACCGCGATGTCGGTGACCTTCGCGCCACGGGCCCGCATGGCGGTGAACGCCTCGTGGCCCGGCGTGTCGATGAAGGTGACCATGCGATCGCGGTTGCCGGCCTTGACCGGCACCTGGAACGCGCTCGTCGCCTGCGTGATTCCGCCCGCCTCGCCCGCCGCCACGTTCGCATTGCGAATGCGGTCGAGCAGCGACGTCTTGCCGTGGTCGACGTGTCCGAGGATCGTCACGACCGGCGCGCGGGCCTGGACGTCGACGAGCTCGCGGTCGGCGAACCGCTGCTCGATCACCTCGGCCGCGGAGCGGCTGGCGTTCACCTGCAGCTCGATGCCGAAGTCGATCATCACCTCCGTCGCCTGATCGGGATCGAGCGAGGTGTTGACGGTGATCGGCACGTTCATCAGGAAGAACTTCTTGAGGATGTCGGCCTGCTTGACGCCGGTCGCCTCGGAGAGTTCGCGCACCGTGATCGGCTCGTTCACGACGACGACGCCGCCGATCTCGCGAGCGGTCTGCGCACGTCCCCCGCCGCCGGACGGCTGATCGGTTCGGCCCTTCGCATCGCGACGGTGCTTGCGGAAGAAGCCGCCGGCACCCTGAAGGCGACGCTCGCGCTCCGCAAGATCCTGCTCGCGCCACGGCTCGAAGCGACCGGCCTCGTCCTCCCCGGCCCGCCCCGATCGCCCCGTCGCCTCGCGACGCCGCGGCGTGCGGGCCTTGCCCGACTTGTCGCGATCGGCTTCGCCGCCACGAACGCCTCGGCCGACGGCAGGTCCGCCGGTGCCCGGCGCGGCGGGACCGCCAGCCCCCATCGGAGGACGGCGCGGCCGCGGAGCCGGCAGGGATTCGGGCTCCTCGATCCGGATGACCCGCGGACCGCTCAGTTCAACGCGCTTGGGCTGCACCTGCGGACCGACCGGACCCACGATCTTCGGCCGCTTGGGCACGTTCATGGTGGGCGGAGGCACCGTTTCCGCGGTCGGCGCCGGCTTCGCCGGCTCGGCAACCTTCTTCGCGGCAGGAGCCGCCTTCGCGGCAGACGCCGCCGCGTCCGGCGCGTTGGGGACCTCGGCGACGGGCTTCGGTGTCGCCGCCGCGGGAGC
>JBMSXH010000312.1:0-3675 GCA_049425445.1 Phycisphaerales bacterium
CCGGCATGGGCGGCGTGGCTCGAGCGCCGACTCCTTCAACGTCGTCAACCTGCGAGGAAGCAGCTGCAGCGATGGAAGATCCCGATGCCACGTAACCCTCCCGCGATCGCGCATCTTCGAGCAGGACTCCGAGGCAGCGGCCAGATCCTGTTCCAGCCCTCGGCTGCGACCGGCGCTGCCTTCCTGCTGCTGGTGCTCGTCCATTCGCCCGCGGCAGCGGCCTTGTGCGTCGCCGGGATTCTCGGCGCAACGCTGTGTGCGTCGCAACTCGAGCGGAACTCCACCGCGTACCTCGAGGGAGCCGGCGGCTTCAACGGGGCGCTCCTCGGGCTGGCCATGTGGGCGTTCGTGGAATGGTCGTGGCTGCTGGTCCCGCTGACGATGCTTGGCGGAGCGGCGACCGGGCTGGTGCGGGTCGCCTTCCTTCGGTGGAGCACGCTCCCGCCTCTGACGGCGCCGTATGTGATCGTCGGATGGATCGTGCTGCCGAGCTGTGCGGCTTGGCTTGGAGAGGCGGCGGTCCCGGACCTCGCGCCCGCCGGCATGCCGGCCGTCGGGATCCTGACCAACGCCTCGCAGGTCCTGTTCCTCGCCGTCCCTTGGATCGGCCTGCCGGTCGTCGCGGCCGTCGGCCTGCATTCGAGATCGGCGGCGATCTGGGTGGGGCTGTCGGCCGCCCTGTCGTGGTCGATCGCGGCGGGCTGCGGATTGCCTCCAAACCTCGTCGCAAGCGGGCTGTTGGGCTACAACGCGATGATCCTGGCTTCGGCGCTCGAGAGTCGCCGCACGTCGATTCCGGTCGCGATCGTCGGAGTCGCGATCACCGTGTGGTTGACGTTCGCCGCCTTGGCCCTCGGCGTGATGCCGCTTTCAGCGCCGTTCGTCGCCACCGCGTGGATGGTGTTCACGATCGAGCATCGCCGTCGCAACCGCGTCGGCTCGTCCACGGCCCCGGCCTCGCCGCGCTGACCGCCACGGCATCTCGACGCCCGATCCCGTGTCGCGTCGCGGAGCATCGCCACGGTGGCCCTCGCCGGGTCGCCCTCGGGCAGCCCACGCGTCGATCCGATGTCAACCGCCGTGCCCAACCGCCGTTCCCGATCGCGGTTCCAGAACGAGAAACCCCGCATCACACGCACCGCAATCGGCGGCAGTCGTGATGCGGGGCTGGCCCCCATTCATGCATCGGGCTAGGCGGATTTGAACCGCCGACCTCTTGACCCCCAGTCAAGCGCGCTACCAAACTGCGCTATAGCCCGTCGTGACACCGCCATCGCGTCGCGCTGCTCGACGCCAGATCACCAACTCGTCGGCGAGTGGGAGGCTCGCCTTCCGCCGCCGGCCGTTCCGGACGGCGGACGACTCTCACGCTGCTCGCACCGCTGGCACTCGCGGCCCCATCGGGCGGAGCGAGAGAGCGGACAGGGTGGGATTCGAACCCACGATACGGTTACCCGTATACAGCATTTCCAGTGCTGCTCCTTCAGCCGCTCGGACACCTGTCCGGAACGGCGTAGTCTACCGCGATGCCCCTTCCAGACAACCACGAGACGAAGTCGGTCTCCGCGCCGACCGGGTTCCTCGTGGTCGACAAGCCCGAAGGCATCTCGTCCATGGGCGCGGTGGCCGCGGTGAAGCGGCGGTTTCGATGGTTCGGACGCGTCCGCGCCGGCCACGGTGGCACGCTCGACCCGCTCGCGACCGGGGTGCTGGTGATCGGGGTGGGCACCGCGACCCGCATGCTCGAGCGCGTGGTCTCGGCCGACAAGGAGTATCGGACCCTGGTCGACCTCTCGGCCTTCACCACCACCGACGACCGCGAGGGTGAGCGCACCGAGGTCCTCGTGCCTGCGGCGCCGAGCGAGTCGATCGTGCTCGAAGCGCTCGAGCGCTTCCGTGGCGAAGTCCGCCAGCGGCCGCCCGCGTTCTCGGCGATCAAGGTCCGGGGACGCCGCGCCTACCGACTCGCGCGGAGCGGCGAGGCCCCGGAGATGCCGGAACGGATCGTGCGGATCGACCGGGTCGACCTGATCGCCTATCGCTGGCCGTTCGCGGAACTGCGGATCGCGTGCGGCAAGGGCACCTACATCCGAAGCATCGCCCGCGATCTCGGAACGTCGCTCGGCACCGGAGGACACTGCGCGTCGCTGCGGCGGACCGCCGTGGGCGTGTTCACCGAGTCGATCGCGCGTCCGCTCGACGACCTGCCGGAGACGCTCGACGCGAGCGATCTGCTCGACATCGATCTCGCCGGTTCGCGTCGCTGATCGGCCCGGGCGAGGCGTCTCAGGCCGTCACGGATCCACTCGCCGCCTTCGACTCCCGCGCCCGCCGACGATCGTCGCGATCGGCTCTCGCGGCCTGGATCATCAGGAGGCCCATGCCCACAAGCAGCAGCACGTCCGCGACGTTGAAGACCCACGGGAAGATCTCGCTGCTTCCGCCGGGCCAGTGCAGGCCGAACGGCAGATCACGGCGTGGAAAGAGATGCAGGAAGTCGCGCACCGCCCCGTACACGATGCGGTCGTAGAGGTTGCCGATGCCGCCGGCGAGGATCAGCCCGATCGCCACGTGCGACAGATGGGCTCGCCGATCCGTCCAGCGCGCGAAGACCGCAAGTCCCGCGGCGATCGCCACCACCGTCAGCACGATGAACGCCGTGCGGCGCTGCTGGCCGATCCCGAACACCGCGCCCTGATTGAGCACGAGATGGAAGTCGAGCAGGTCGGGCTGCAGCACCCGAACCCCGGGATGCCAGGGGAGCCGATAGTCCGGATCGTCGACCAGTTGACCGGGCAGGAGCGCAACCGGCTCGCCCGCGACGTGCTCGAACGACCAGTACTTCGTCCAGAGGTCGGACCCGAAGCCGACCGCGAAGGTCGCGAGGAGCACCAACCACGCGAGTGGACTCCGCCAGGCGCGAACGCTCGTCGCGGACTTCGACGCGTCCGACGCGACGGAAGGCGGCGAGGCGTTCACCTCGCCTGACCGGCCTCGACGAGCCGAGCCGCCTCGATCGTGTACTTCGCCCAGGGCTTCGCGTTGAGGCGAACCTTCGGAATCGGCTTGCCGGTCATCTGGCAGACGCCGTAGGACCGGTCGGCGATCCGGCCGATGGCGGCATCGATCTCCGACAAGAGCCGTCGTTCGGCTTCGGCCATGCCGAGGGTGAAGTCCTGGTCGTAGGTGTCGCTGCCGACGTCGGCCATGTGGAGCGGCATGTTCGAGAGGTTGCCGCCGCTCGAGCGCAGCGCCTCCTCCTCCATCACGTTCACCACGCCAACCAGTTCGCGACGCTTCTCGAGAAGCAGCTCGCGATACTTGGTGAGCTCCGACTCCGAGAGCTTGGTCTTGATGGCCCGGATCCGCTCCGCCTCGACTTCCGGCGCCACCTCCTCGACCGGAGCGGCCTTGGCCCGCTTGGGAATCGCCAATCCCTTCGTCGAGATCATGCGCACGCGACGGCCGTTGATGAACATGTAGCCGCCGCTGTCGCCAGCCTCCGAACGCGAGACCGCCGCGGCCGCGACCGAGCGTGGGTTGGCGGCCTCCTTGGAGCCGGAACGGGACCTGCCACTCGAGGATTTCGTCGTCTTGCCCGCGGACTTCTTGGGCTCGACGACCGCCTTGGCGGCCTTGCCCTTCTTGTCGACCTTGGTCGACGCCGCGGACTTC
>JBMSXH010000313.1:0-3673 GCA_049425445.1 Phycisphaerales bacterium
CCGAGCACCGCCGATTCGAGCCACGGCGCCCCGTCCGTCGAGCGCCCGCCGTAGTCGACATCGCCGACGAGTGGATGGCCCGACGATGCGAGCATCGCCCGGATCTGATGAAAGCGTCCGGTGTGGAGGCGCACCAGCACGTGATGCTCGCCGGGGCGATGCGGTGCCGCGGACGAGGCGAGCAGTTCCATCGACGCCGGATCGCCTCCGCTCCGAACGACCTTCGCGATCCGTCCGGCACGCTTCAGATACGCCCGCAGGACGCCGAGCTTCGCGGAGGGATCGCCATGCACCCGGACGAGATAGCCCTTGTGCACCTGACGCGCGCGAATCGCCTCGGCATGGAACGCCGCCGCCTCGCGATCGCGGGCCACGAGCACCAGCCCCTGCGCGATGCGGTCGATTCGATGGCAGAGCCTGAGTCCCTCGCCGAACCTCGACTCCATCGCCGCGATCCATGATCGCGATCTCGCGTCGCCCGGCAGTTCGCAGGAGACGCCGGCGGGCTTTCGCAGGACGAACTCCCGCGGCGACTCGAAGGCGATGTCGGGTCGCGTCACGGCGACGCTCGCAACGAGAGCATCCGCTCGGCGATCGGCGAGAGCGGCGACGGCTCCTCGCCGCGGGCGACGAAGCGAAGTTCGCGGTACTCCCATCCGGGCGGATCGATGCCCTCTCTCGGATGCACCTCGACCCGATGCACGATCTCCCAGGTGAACGCCGAAGGGTCGTAGAGCAGGGCCACCGGCACCGGCGGCGAGGCGGCCTCGAAACCGGATTCCTCGCCGAGTTCGCGAAGGAGCATCGCCGCCGGCTCGACCCCCGGCTCGAGGCACCCGCCGGGCACGAACTCCCACTGATCGGGGTAGTAGGCCACGTGGGCGGCCCGGCGCCCCAGCAGCCAGCGCGGCGAGGCGGCGTCCGCGGCGATGCCCTTCACTCCCAGCGGGCGCACGCCCGTGTCGAGCCCTTCTCGAATGACGGCGTAGAAGCGGTACGCGGACTCCATGAGATGGATGACCACACCGCCGTGGCCGTTTCGAGAGACGCCGAGCACGTGCAGTGCGCGGCCGTCGAAGAACCGCGGATTCGCGACCCGCATCGCATCCCACGCCGCGTCGATCTCCTCGAGCGACGGCTCGGCCGGCACGAACGCGCCGGGCACGAGGTTCAGCACCGGCGGCCGGCGAAGCGGGATCAGACGAGGCGTCTCGATGGCGCGGCTCCGCCGGGTTCAGCGGTCGTCGAGTCGACCGACGGTCGCCTGCCGCTCGATGGCATCGGAATCCGAGCCGACGCCTTCGCCCTGGATGTACTCCTTCGGTCGGTAGACCATCGCCACGAAGACGAACAGACCCGCCGCCACCGCCATCACGGTGGTGAAGAACCAGTAGTAGTCCGCGCCGGCCAGCAGCTCGCCGCCTCCGATCGAGACGCGGGTCGTGAAGGTCGCTTCCGCCACCCCGCTCACGACCTCGTCCTTCGCGCACGGCACATGTCGATCACGCCAGTCGAGCGGCTCCTCCACCGTCTCGCCGACTTCGGGAAGCGTCAGCGTGGTGACCGCCCGGAGGTCGTCGGCGCTTCGCGACCCGCCATCCGGCCCGACGCTTTCGATCAGGAAGCGATCCGGCGCGACGAGGCGATAGGCGAGCGGATGTCCCCACGGATCGGCAAGCCCGGCCAAGAGTGCCGCACCCTCCCCGGCGGTGGGCAGCAAGCGGCTTGCATCGTCGGAGCCGGATGATCGCCACGCCTCCTCGACCTTCGCCTGGGCGGCGGCGAACACCGGATCGGCGGCGGACGCGATCGGGCCGATCGACCCGTCGCCCGCGATCGCGAAGGCGAGGCCGTCGTCGGATCGCCCCTCGGAGAGCGTCACCCGCCAGGCGTCCGCATCGCGCACGAAGGTCGCGCCGAGGTCTCGCAGCGACGCCTCGAGGCCCGCCGAATCGAGCTCGCCCGTTCGCGACGTGTGCGACGCCACCACCGCCTGCACGGCGTCGAGCCGCGAGGGCACCTGGATCACGTTGTTGACGATCGCGGTGAAGACGTTGCCGACCGAGACCGTCAGCAGGAAGAGGCTCATCACGAACGACTTCATCTGCGGCGGAGCCTGCGTGTAGCTGAACTCGAGCCCGGTGATCGAGACCATCACCTCCGCGGCGGTGATGATCACGTAGGCAAGCAGCTGCCAGCGGATGTTGGGGGTGAGCCCCTGATCGATCCAGCTTTCGATGAGCCCCGAGAGGCCGAACGCCGCGACGGTGATGAAGAGGCCGATCGAGATGCGGCGGATCGGCGTGAGCGGGAAGACCTTCGAGATCGCGGGATAGATCAGGTAGGAGAAGAGCGGGATGAACGCGAGGATCAGCAGCGGGTTGATCGCCTGGACCTGGCTCTCGAGCCATACGACGCCGAGGAACTCCCGGTCCATGCGGGCCGCCTGCAGGACCCAGGCCCCGCCGGTCTGGTCGTAGAGGGACCAGAACACCGAGATGAAGAGATACACCGGGATCAGCTTGAGGATCGTGCGAAGTCCATCGCCACTGAAGGTCTCGCGGATGAACGCGAAGCCCCGGGGCCGCACATGGACGAAGCGATGCCGTCCCATCCAGAAGACGATCGTCGCCACGAACATCAGGACGCCCGGCACGCCGAAGGCCCAGCCGGGCCCGTGCCACTTGAGGAGCCACGGGGTCAGCAGCGTCGAGAAGAAGCTCCCGAAGTTGATCGAGAAGTAGAACCAGCCGAACACCTTGGAGAGCAGGTGCTTGTTGCCGCTTCCGAACTGGTCGCCCACATGCGCGGAGACGCACGGCTTGATGCCGCCCGAGCCGACCGCGATCAGGAAGAGGCCGATCAGCATCCAGGTCTGCGGATCGAAGCTCGCCTCGAGCGCCGCCGGCGGCATGTCCATCAGGGCCAGGGCCAGATGCCCGAGGCAGTAGACCCACGAGAGCAGCATGATCGTGAGGTACTTGCCGAGGATCGCGTCGGCGACGATCGCCCCGATCACCGGGAAGAAGTACGCGCTCGCGGTGAACCACGCGAGGTTCTCCCGCGCCTCGGCCTCGCTCATGAACGCGCACTGCCCCGAGACGTTCATGAGGTACTGCGTCATGAAGACGACGAGGATCGTCTTCATCCCGTAGAAGCTGAACCGCTCCGCCGCCTCGTTGCCCACGATGTAGGGCACGCCGCCGGGCATGGTGGTGAGCTTCTGGTCCGGCAGGGTGAGGAACTTGCTCATGCGTGGCTCGTCTCGCGAAGGTGCGTGCCGTAGGAGTGTAAGGATCGGGCGATCACCCGGCGGACGCGCCGAGCGGCTCGATGAAGAGCGGCGTGTCCCCGGGGCCGAGCGGAATGCCCAGCCAGGCCCACGCGATCAGGAACGTCGTCCACACCAACAGCAGGACGAGCGTGTAGGGCAGCATCAGCGAGACGAGCGAACCGAGGCCGCCCTGCGGCTGGTACTGCCGCAGGTACACGAGGATCACGACAAGGTAGGGATTGAGCGGCGCGATCGAGTTGGTGGCCGAGTCGCCGACGCGATAGCCCGCCTGCGTGAGTTCGGGCGAGAGGCCGAGCCCCATCATCAGCGGCACGAACACCGGGGCGAGCAGCGCCCACTTCGCGCTGGCCGATCCGAGGAAGAGGTTGAGGAACGCGG
>JBMSXH010000314.1:0-3672 GCA_049425445.1 Phycisphaerales bacterium
AGAGCGTGACGCGGTCGGACTTGCCGCCGTTGATCACCTCGTCCTCGTACTTGGTGGCGAAGGCGAGGCCCGCGCCGACGGGCGTCTGGGCACCGACGATGCCGTGGCCCCCGAAGAGGTTGTTGGCGCGGTCGAACATGTGCATCGACCCGCCCTTGCCCTTCGCGCAGCCGCCGATCTTGCCGAACATCTCCGCCATGCAGTGCCGCGCCGCCATGCCTCGCGCCAGCGCGTGGCCGTGGTCGCGATAGGCGGTGATCATCGGATCGTCGCGGCGGATCGCCGCGGTGCAGCCGACCGCCACGGCCTCCTGCCCGATGTAGACGTGGCAGAAGCCGCCGATCTTCTTCTCCTGATACGCCTGCATCGTCCTGACCTCGAACTCGCGGATCAGGAGCATGTCGCGAAGCCAGCCGATGATGGTCTCGGGAGGCACGCCCGGCGGCAGCGGGCGGCTCTTGCGGGGACCGCCATGGGCGGCCCGGAAGGGCGCGGCGGGAGTGGTCATGGTCTGGGTCATCGGGCGCGGTGAGCCGCCGCCTCTCGGCCGGCTGGCCGTGGATCGCGGCGTTGGGTCCGACCGAACCGCCGGGGGAACGACCCACGGCGGATCGGGCGAGCCACGCAATATAGAAGGGCGCCGCGGCGGATGCCACGGCGTCCGGAAAGAGTGTCGGAAGTCCGCCCCGCCCGAGCGGCCGATCAGCCGCCGCGGGCCGCGATCGCCGGCTCCCCCGCCCGGTCGAGTTGGGCCAGCACCCTCGCCTTCAGGATGAGCAGGGCCATCTCGAGTTGGGGATCGATGCCGCCCTCGACGAGTTCCATCACGTCCGGCCGAGGCTCTGCGTCGTCCTCGTCGACCTCGGCGATCTGGTCGGCCCGCTGCCGGAGAGACAGCGCCTCCTCGATCTGGGACGGGGTCATCTTGACGACGATGTCGGGATTGACGCCCCAGTCCTCGGCGCCGGGCTGCTTGTGGACGAGCCGGCCCTCGGGGTCTTCCGGGCCGGGCGGAAGTCGATAGAGCTGCGTGGTGATCTTGAGCATCGCCGGCGCCTGACGATCGGAGAGGTCGTGGACCTCCTGCACGCTGCCCTTGCCGAAGCTCCGATCGCCGACCACCAGGGCCGCGTCGTGGGCCTGCAGGGCGCCGGCGACGATCTCGCTCGCGCTGGCCGATCCCTGGTTCACCAGCACCACCGTGGGCAGCGACTCGAGCATCGAACGATTCCGCTGCGCATCGATCCGCATGGTTTCACGCCCCGTGCGGTCCTCGCCGGTCACGATCTTCCCATCGCGAAGATAGAGGTTCGTGAAGTCGACGGCGCTCTTGAGCAGGCCGCCGGGATTGTGGCGAAGGTCGAGCACGAGGCCGCGCAACTCGCCCTCGGACTTCATGCGGTTCACCGCGTCGAGGAAGTCCGTGAAGCTCTCGTCGTTGAAGGAGGTGAGCCGGACGTAGCCCACGCCGCCGGGACGGTCGATCCACCAGTCCCACTCCGGATCGCCGTGCTCGTCGAGCCCCTTCTTCCACCATCCGTTCACCGAGCGCATCTTGATGGGCTCGCGAATCAACTCGATCTCGACCGGCTCCTCCGCGCCCTCGCGGCGAAGCGTCAGGGTCACCGGGCGGCCGGCGGGCCCGGTGATCTCGTCGACGGCGCGATTGGTGCTCCAGCCCACCGTCGAGCTGCCGTCCACCTCGACGATGCGATCCTCCGGCTTCACGCCGCCTCGCCACGCGGGAGAACCCTCGAGCGGATTCACCACCACGATGTCGCGCTTGTCGTCGTGACGAATCAGGATGCCCACGCCGACGAAGCTGCCATCGACCTGCTGCTGGAAACGGCGATAGCGTTCGGGCCAGATGATCTCGGTGTACTGGTCCTCATAGCGCCGGGCGAGCTGGTCGGTCGAGCCGTCGCCGAACTCGCGGAAGAGCACCGGCTCCGGCAACTCGAGCGTGCGCTGGTTGGCCAACTGCAGTTCACCGATGATCCTCGACGCGTGACGCCGCGAGAGTTCTCGATCCGGCACGGCGGCCAGCAACTGTTCGCAGCGATCGAGCGCCTCCTGCCACGCCTGCACCTTCGCGGGATCGCCGAGGGCCGGAAAGTTCTCCTCGAGCGCCGTCGTGGTCCCAAGGATCTCGAGCGACTCGAGACCGCCCTCGAGCAGCGGACGCCACCCGACGTTGCCGATGTGGGCCGCCGCGATCGTCCGCAGCGCCGAGGAGAGCATCGGCTGGCTGATGCCGCGGACCTGCTCCTTCCAGTCCTCCGCGAAGGCCGGATTGAACTCGGGAAGTTCCTGCTCGGGGGCGATCCTCGCCACCTGCTTCACGCGCAGGTCGTGCAGGGCCATGGGTGCGTACTGGGCGATCAGTCCGATCCGCCGATTCACCCGCTCGAGTCCCGCGTGGTACCGCTTGTAGTCGTCGCCGCGGCCGACATCCTCATGGAGGGTGCGAAGCCGGAAGAGGATCTCCTGGGCAAGCAGCCAGTCGCCCGCAGCCTCGGCGGCGACCTCCGCTTCCTCGGCATCGCGGATGAGGCCCGCGATCTCCGGACGGTCGAGCGCGCCTCCCCAATCCTCCGAGAGCGTCTGCGCCCGCACCGCAGCGGTGAGCGCCTTGGTCAGTTCGCCCGCCTCGAGATGGGTGCCCAGATCGGCGATCGCCTGATCGAGTTCCTTTCGGCGTCCCTCGTCCGATTCGGTCGCGTGTTCGTTGCGGCTCGCCACCATCTCGCGGAAGGACTCGGTCACGCCACTCTTGCCCGTCGGCACCTCGCCGAGCAGTTTCTCGACCTCGGCGAGATCGCCGCCCATCGCCGCGGTCCAGACCTCGTTCGACCAGGCCTCGAGCGTCGGAGGCTCCGCGATGGAGGTCCCGGAGAGCAGCGAGAACGCGACGGCGGAGACGGCGAGCATCGAGGTCGGAAGGCGTCGGGCGGGTCGGTTCGGCATGGGAGTCCTCGAATCGGTGGAGCCTTGCCGATGTCACGTCGGCAAGACGGGCCGGGTTCGTCCGGCCAGCGGAGCGGGAGAAGCCTCGTCGGATCGGCACGGCTTCGGCGCGGAACCATCTGCATCCGGGCGGATCGTTCCGCTGAACCAAGGTGGTACCGTTATAGATCGCACAGGTTCGAATCCGGGTCGAACCAATCCCAGTTATCGATCGGTGGCCGCCCGCGGGCGCACTGACGGCGTCGATTCCCGCTCCCGAGTCCCCGATCCCGACCCGATGCCCCACCACGCTCCGCCGGCCGCCCAACTGATCGGAATCCGAAAGGCCTATCTCCGCGCCGACGGCTCGGTGCTGGTCGAGGCGCTCCGGGGCGTCGATCTGCGGATCGACCGCGGCGAGTACGTCGCGATCATGGGCGCGTCGGGCTCGGGAAAGTCCACGCTGATGAACATCCTCGGGTGCCTCGATCGCCCCACCGGCGGCCAGTACCGCCTCGACGGCGAGGAGGTCGCGGACCTCGAGGACGGCGATCTCAGCCGAATCCGCGGCCGCCGGATCGGATTCGTCTTCCAGGCCTTCAACCTCATTCCCGAACTCACGATCGCGGAGAACGTCGAGGTCCCGCTCTTCTACCAAGGCATTTCCCGCACCGATCGACGCGATCGTGCCATGGCCATGCTCGACCGGGTCGGGCTCGGCGATCG
>JBMSXH010000315.1:0-3671 GCA_049425445.1 Phycisphaerales bacterium
ATCGTGCTTCCCGAAGCCGGCGATCCGTGGTCGCTCGGCGCGGCCGCATCGGGTTCGCGAAGGAACTTCCTCACCGACGCGCTCGATGGTGCGACGCCGCAGGTGCGTGAGGCGGTTGCGGTCCGAGAGGTGCTGCCGGCGCTGAGCAAGAGTGCCGTGCTGCGGGACCCCGGCGCCACCATGCCGGTTCGACTCTTCGACGCCTCGACGCTGCCCGCCCCGTGGATCCCCCTGCTCGCGGTGCCGGCGCCGCGAGCGTCGCAGAGCGGCTTGCCCGCGCCCGCTCCGGGCACGATCGAAGGCGAGGTCTTTGCGATCCAACGACCGCTCGGATTCGGAAGGCTGGTGATCGTCGGCCTCGATCTCGACGCACTCCGTCGACGAGCCCTGCAGGACGGAGGCCTCCCGCAGGCCGACTGCCTCTGGAACTTGGTGCTCGGCGTACGTGGCGACAGCCTGACCGGACCCGAGTACGCGGCGCTCGACAACAGCGAGCCGCGACGTCTGGTCCGTCGGCCATCGATGCTCGAGACGCTCGGCGGCGAGATCGTGACCGAGCGGATCGATCTCGCGGGCGAGGCGGCGGTGGGCATTCTCGCGGCACTGGGGCTCTTCGCGATCTACTGGCTGCTCGCAGGTCCGCTCGGATTCGGGATCCTCAAGCGGTTCCGACGTGAACGGCTCTCGTGGCTCCTCTTCGTGGCGATGGCCGCGGTCTTCTCGGCGATCGCCTGGGGCGGGAGCCTCGCGCTGCGGCAAGGCCGCACCCGCGTGGTGCACCTGACCTTCCTCGACCACATCGCGCGGGGAGAAGGTCCGCTCGCCGGACTCGGCGGTCTTCCGAACGAGCCGCAGTTCCAGCGGGCCGAATCGTGGTTCACCGTCAGCCTGCCCGGATATGGCGAGGCGACGATCGCCATCGACCCCGATGGGGACCGCCGCAACCTGCTCGCGAACTGGCTCGCGCCCCCCGGCGACGTCCGTGGACGATTCCCCGACATCGCCCGCTACGACGTCGATCTCGATTCGCCCGATTCGCTCGAGGTTCCGTCCCGCGCCACCGCGTCGACCTTCGCCGCGTCGTGGCTCGGACCGCTTCCTCCAGCCTGGGGCGGGCTTCCGCGCATCGACGCGGCGGCGCCGGTCGAGCCGTACATCGATCTCGCGGCCGGAACGGTCGCCCTCCGCGGTCGCCTGACGCACGAACTGCCCGGCGCGCTCGAAGGCGTCCGGATCATCCACGTCAATCCGTGGCGCACGCCGCTGCCCCGCTTCGGTCCGGGGCCGATGCCGATCGTGGCGACACCGGGCGAGATGCCGCAGTACGGGCGATTCGTCATCGTGCCGAACTGGCCCGCCGGCGTTCCGATCGATCTCGGTCCGTCGCTCTATCCGGCAGGCCCGGTCCCGGCACGCGCCACCGCCGAAAGCCTGTCGAGCGAGATCCGACGCAGCTACTACGAGCCGCTGCTCGCCGAACTCGGTTTCGGCGGATTCCAGGCCCGCCCGACCCAGACCGAGGGCGATCGCATCCGTCGCCTCGACATGCTGTCGCTCTACTCCATGCTGCAGCCGCCGCCGTACCTGCAGAATCCTCCGACCGGTGCGGAGACCGCGCGCGTCGAGCGCATGCTCGGCCGAAGCGTGGATCTCGGCTCCTGGTTCAACCGACCCTGCCTGATCGTGATCGGCTACCTTCGAGACTCGGCGATTCCGGTGCCCCTCGAGATCGACGGCGAGACGCCGCCGAGCGAAGGACTGACGGTCGTCCGCTGGATCCTCCCCCTGCCGGCCGTCGAAGCCGCGATCGTGCCCGAGCCCCGCCCCGCCCCCGCCAGCGCCGCCGGCTGATCGAACCCTCGCCATGCCGATGATCGAGACGGTCAACCTCACGCGGAAGTACGGCGACCTCGTCGCGCTCGACAACCTGAACCTCTCGATCGAGGCGGGCGAGTGCTTCGGATTCATCGGCCCCAACGGCGCCGGCAAGACCACCACGATCAAGATCCTCGCCACGCTCCTCAAGCCGAGCTGGGGCGAGGCGCGGATCGACGGCAAGACCGTCGGCTACCAGAACAACCTGATCCGTCCGGTCATCGGCTACGTGCCCGACTTCATGGGCGCCTACGACGACATGCTCGTGGGCGAGTACCTCGAGTTCTTCGCGAGCTGCTACGGCATCCACGGCCCGGCCCGCCGCGCGGTCGTCAAGGACGTGCTCGAGCTCACCGACCTCGTCCACAAGACCGACGCGGAGGTGAACGGGCTCAGCCGCGGCATGCAGCAGCGGCTCTCGATCGCGCGGGTGCTGCTGCACGACCCGAAGGTGCTGCTGCTCGACGAGCCCGCCTCGGGACTCGATCCGCGCGCCCGCATCGAGATCCGCGAACTCCTGAAGGAGCTCCGCCGGATGGGCAAGACCATCCTGATCTCGAGCCACATCCTCCACGAGCTCGCGGAGCTCTGCACGAGCGTCGGCATCGTCGAGAAGGGCAAGCTCGTCTACTCCGGACCGGTGCGGGAGATCATGGCCAAGGCGAGCCGCGGCCCGGTCGTCCAGATCGAGGTCGCGGATCGGGTGGCGGAAGCCGCGCAACTGCTCCGTGGCGTGCGCGGCATCGTGCAGGTCGACGTGCTCGAGGCCGACCCGGCGGCGGATCGCGCGGCGAGGATCGACGCGATGCTCGATCCCCGAGGAGGACTCGACGTGAGCGACCTTCCCAACCGGCTCGTCGTCGCGGGCTTCCGCCTCCGCTCGATGCAGATGGAGTCCGTGAACCTCGAGACCGCGTTCATGCGCCTCACCCGGGGAATCGTCTCGTGAGCGTCGACGTCTCGAGCACGGTCCTGCTCGTCGCGGACCCGCGGCGCGAGGGCGTTCCGCCGCTGCTCGAGGAGGTGCGTCGGATCGTCGCGGCCCATGGCTTCGCATCCCGCGAACTGGAGCCGCATCACGACCCCCTGCCTCCGGACATCGACGCGGCGTTGGCGATCGTCCTCGGCGGCGACGGCACGCTCCTCGGGCAGGCTCGGCGTCTCGCGGACCGAGGCGTGCCGCTGGTCGGCGTGAACGTCGGACGGCTGGGATTCCTCGCGGAGTTCGATCTGCCCGCACTCGAGCGGCATGCGGCGGCGATCTTCGCGGGTCGCGCGTCGGTACGCGAACGCCTGCTCCTGCGAGCCGAACTCGTTCGCGCCGACGGGGGCGCGGAGTACGCGGGGATCGCGCTCAACGATGTGGTCATCGCCGCCGGTCCCCCGTTCCGCATGATCGAGATCGCCCTGCGGCTCGATGGCCGAGAGGGCCCCGACCTTCTCGGCGACGGCGCGATCGTCTCGACGCCGGTGGGCTCGACGGCGTACAACGTCTCCGCCGGCGGACCGATCGTCGATCCCGAACTCGAGGCGATCGTGATCACTCCGAACGCTGCGCACAGCCTCGCGTTCCGCCCGATCGTCGCTCCGGCGAGCCTCCAGGTCGACATGCACGTTCGCCGTGCGAACGAAGGCACCACGCTGGTCCTCGACGGCGTGCCGGCTCGGCCGCTTCGGGTCGGCGACGTCGTTCGCGTGCGGCGCCACGATCGCGACGCGCGACTCGTCGCCAATCCAGACCACGACTACTGGCGGACGCTCATGGGCAAGATGCGCTGGGCCGCGCCGCCGGAGTA
>JBMSXH010000316.1:0-3664 GCA_049425445.1 Phycisphaerales bacterium
GACCGCTGATGCAAGTCCCGGACGGGGCGGTCCTGGTCGACGCCGTGTTGGCGAATCCTCGCCTCGGGTCCGGTACGGGGGAATTCAAGACCTCTCAGGGAACTCCGGTCTCGGAAACGCCGAGTAACGCCCTTCCCAGTTGGAGCCGTTGATCGATGCAGGTGTCCGTAGGACGAGGTTGGAGTCGGGAGCGGCTGCTCCTGTTGGCGACGATGCTCGGGCTCGTGGCCTGGTGGGGACGCCGCGCCCTCGAGGACATCTACGCCTTCGCTTCTGGACAGACCGACAACGGATACATCCTGCTCGCCCCCGCGGTCGCGCTGTATCTGGCCTGGCTCCGCCGATCCCGCCTTCAGTACGTCCGATATCGCCCAACGCTGGTCGGGTCTTCGGATCGGATTGGGGCGACCAGAACGGAATCCAGCTCTTCTGGCATGGAGGCGTCCTCCTCGCGATGTTCGGCTGCGTGTACTCGATGACGGGGTGGGAGCTGGTTCGCCAGTTTGCGCCGGTCATCATCGCGATGGGCTTCGTGCTGCCGATGCCGGGGCGGGTCCGAGAGTCCCTCGCAGGTCCCGCGCAGGACTTCTCGGTCGCCACCGCGCACGTGCTGCTCGAACTCGGCGGATTCGACGCCATTCGCGAGGGCAACATCATCGTCATCGAGGGGCAGCCCGTCGCGGTGGGAGAGGCATGCAACGGGATGCGGATGGTCTTCGCGCTCGCCCTGGTGGTGTACGCATTCGTGTTCTCGGTGCCGTTCAGCATGGGAACGAGGCTCTTCCTCATCGCCGCCGCCCCGATCGTCGCGCTGGCCTGCAACGTCGTGAGGCTCGTCCCCACGAGCATCGCGTACGGATGGTTCAATCCGGAGGCTGCGGAGCAGATCCACGATGTGGGCGGCTGGCTGATGCTCCCCCTCGCGCTGCTGATGCTCATGGGAGTGGTGAAGCTTCTGAAGTGGCTCGATCTTCCGGTCATGAACTGGAGGCTCGTGCCTTCATGAGCCAGCCGCCGCCGATCATCGTGGGCGCCTGGCGCGGAGCGAATCGCGTTGCTCCGTGGATCGCGCTGATCCTCGCGGGCACGGCCGTGCTGGCGATGCCACAGCCGCCCGCCGTGAACTCGGAGGTGGTCTCGCGCCACTCGAGGATCGAGCAGGCCTTGACGACGGTTCCGCTGCGCATCGGCGAATGGATCGGCGAGGAGCGTCCGCTGACCCCCGCTGCGGTCGAGCTGCTTCGCCCAAACGCCTCGCTGAGTCGCACGTATCGGCGGATCGGAGAGGCCGGGAACATCGCGATCAGTCTGATCCACTGCAGCGACTTTCGGGACATGGCCGGCCACTATCCGCCGGTCTGCTACCCGGCGCACGGCTGGTCGCTCCGGCCCGACGGCTCGTCGCGCGGCGAAAGCCTCGCGGGTGAGGCGCAGGCCCTGTTCGCGCTCCGCATCGATGGGATCGGGGAGTTTCCCGCCCGCTGCTACCGCTTCTCGCGACTGGGTGACGGACTCGTTGAGATGAAGATCACGGTGCTCAACGCCTTCATCCTGCCGGACGGATCCTGGATCACCGATCTGGCCAGGATCCGTGAAGCTGGCGCTCGGCGGCGCATGACCGGAGAGGGTGTGGCCCAACTTCAACTCGTGCTGCCCGGCTGGCCCGGGATCGATCTGGTGCGTGAGCAGTGCGAGTCGCTGCTGTCGAGCATGCCTTCGGAGCTCTTCGCCATCATGGGTGCCAGCACCGAGTCAACTGTGAATTCCGCCGCGAATGGAGTCGAGCGATGAACGAGATCAAGGCCTTCGAGCGGGAGTTCGGAGTGGACAGCCCCGTGCCGACGTCGGGCGAGGGCGGCGCGAACCTCTGGACGCTGCTGAACGACCGGATGCAGGGTCGATGGAAGTGGGCCATCTCCGGCGGCGCCGTCCTGGGGCTCTCCCTTGCCGTGGTCGGATTCCGCATGGCGGTCGTCTCCTATTCCGCACGAGGACTCGTTCAGGTCGAGTCGGAGCTTCCGACGCTCGTCATGCAGACCCCCGAGACGAGGACGCTGACCAACTTCGCGGGATTCATGGGATCCCAGGCCGAGCTCATGCGCGACTCGCGGGTCGTGACCGACGCCCTCAAGAGCGATCAGCTCCAGGCGCATCTCGCCGCGCTCGGAGACGATCCGCAGACCTCCCTGCAACGCGGACTGTCCGTGCAGGTCATCGGCGGAACGAACCTGATCTCCGTCCAGTACTCGGCGGAGGATCGACGCCTCGCACAGGCCGCCGTGAACTCGATCATCGAAGCCTACTTCCGGATCTACGGACCGAACGCCGAGACCATCCACACCAGGACCATTCAGCAGGTCAGGACCCTGCTGACGGATTCTCGGCGCCGGCTGGCCGATCTGGAGTCGGAGCGGGAGCGGGTCGTTCGGGACTCGGCGTTCGGCACTCTCGACGCGACCGGATTCCTCGACGAACTGGTGCGGGAAGCGGCCGAGATCCAGGAGGAGCTGACTCGGGTGGAGACCCTGCGGGCTTCGATCGAGTCCATCGCCGCCGCCGAGGATCGTCCCGTCGCTCCGCAGGACGTGGCTCCGCCGACCGACGACGATCTGCTGGCGGCCGATCCTTCGCTCGCGTCGCTGGTCGAAGCGGTCGGCGAGGACCAGCGAAACCTGTCGCAGCTTCGGGCGCGCATGAGCGACCAGCATCCTCAGGTTCGCCAGGCGATCTCCAGGCTGGAGGCCACGCGAAACGGAGTCGACGCGAAGCGGAAGGAGCTCCGCGAACAATGGGCCGCGACGATGGGGAGCCAGTTCGGCTACGCGGCCCTGGGAGTCCGGGCGGAGGACCTGGCCGAGAAGTTGGCGGCGATTCGAGGTCAGATCCAGAAGGATCAGCGGGATCGCTCTCGGATCGCCGCGATCGATCGCGATGCCTCGGTCATCAACGCCGACCTGGTCCGGTACGAAGATCGACTCTCGGGACTCGAGACCGAAAGCGAGTCCATCAGGCAAGGCCGGGTGACGATCCGGGCGATGGCCCAGTTGCCGACCGCCCCCAGCCGGGATCGCCGAATCCAGTACGGCGCGGCGGGCTTCATGGGCGGATTCGCGGCGAGTCTTGCCGCCTTCTTCCTGCTCGGCACCATCGACCGAAGGGCCTTCGTGTCCCGTCAACTCGAGAGCGACTCCTCGAGGTTCCGCCCGCTCGGCGTGGTGCCCGACATGTCGAGGCTCGGCGAGTCCGACGAGGAGCGTGTGCTGCTCGAGGACTGCGTGCACCGAATCCGAAATCGCGTCGAGGTTCGGAGGAATCACACCGAGCGGGGCTTCGCTCTCAAGGTGTCGAGCCCCTTCCAGGGCGATGGGAAGACCTCGGTGGCCGCGGCGCTCGCCTGGTCCTATGCGCAGGCGGGCTATCGAACCGTCATGGTCGACGCCGACTTCATCGGTCGCGCGCTCTCTCATCAGTTCTCGATGCTCGGCGTCGAGGGCGTGCGGGAGGCCATGCGCGAGCCTGCGCGGGTTCTGGAGTTGATCCGAACCGCAAGGCCGAACCTCGACATCCTTCCCGCGGGATCGGACAAGGGCGTGACCGCGGGTCACATGCAGCCTGCCGCCATGCGAGAACTGCTCTCCACGCTTCGCGATCGCTACGAGATCGT
>JBMSXH010000317.1:0-3659 GCA_049425445.1 Phycisphaerales bacterium
GCCTCAGGCCTGCTCGACGAGGGCCGGCGACGCATGCCGCCGCGCGACCTCGAGCTGCAGGAACCAGTCGAGGGTGCGGGCCACCGACTCCTCGGTCGGGATCGTGGGCCGCCAGCCGACGTACCGCTGCGCATTGCGGATGCTCGGGCGGCGATGCTGCACGTCCTCGTAGCCCTTGCCGTAGTAGCGCCCGCTCTCGATCTCGCGGTAGCCGGCGAACGGCGGGAAGTTCGAGCGCAGCGGATGCGCCTCGAACCGCGCGACGAGCATCTCCGCGAGTTCGCGGATGCTCGCCTCGTTGTCGGGGTTGCCGACGTTGAGGATCTTGCCGTCGCAGCGGTTTCCGCGATTCTCGATGATGCGGAAGAGGCAGTCGATGCCCTCGTCGACGTCGGTGAAGCAGCGCTTCTGGGCCCCGCCGTCGACGAGCAGGATCGGCGAGCCCTCGACGAGGTTGAGGATCAGCTGCGTGATCGCCCGGCTCGAGCCGATGCGGGCGGAGTCGAGGCTGTCGAGCCGAGGGCCGATCCAGTTGAAGGGCCGGAAGAGCGAGAAGCGCAGGCCGCGCTGCGCGCCGTAGGCCCAGATCACCCGGTCGAGCAGCTGCTTCGAGGCGGAGTAGATCCAGCGCTGGCGGTTGATCGGGCCGAGCACGAGGTTCGAGCGGTCCTCGTCGAACTCCGAGTCGCCGCACATGCCGTAGACCTCGGAGGTCGACGGGAAGACGATCCGCTTCCCGTACTTCGCGCAGTCGCGGACGATGCGGAGGTTCTCCTCGAAGTCGAGTTCGAAGACCCGCAGGGGATTCCGGGTGTACTCGATCGGCGTCGCGATCGCGACGAGCGGCAGGATCACGTCGCACTTGCGGACGTGGTACTCGACCCACTCGCGGTTGATCGAGATGTCGCCCTCGACGAAGTGGAAGTCGGGATGGCCGACGATCTCGGCGAGGTTGTCGGCGCGGAGGTCCATGCCGTAGACCTCGAAGCGGCCGTCGGCGAGCAGCCGCTCGCCGAGGTGGCTGCCGATGAAGCCGTTGACGCCGAGGATGAGGACCGAGGTCTTGCGCTCCGGGCCGCGGCGCTCGCTGCGGCGAAGCCGCATGCCCTCGACGAGGTTGAGTTCCTTCGCGAGTTGGGCGCCCGAGAGATAGAGGCCCTCGGCGGGCTCGCCGAACTCGACCTGCAAGGCGCCCGAACCGCACGCGACGACGAGCGGATCGACCGAGAGCACCTCGCCCGGCTCGCCGGATTCGCCCGCGACCGTCTCGGCCTGCCAGATGAAGAACTTGCGATCGCCGACCTGGGTGAACGCGCCGGGCCACGGGCGGGTCACCGCGCGGACGAGGTTGCGGATTCGCTCGGCGTCCTGCGACCAGTCGATGCGACCGTCTTCGGGACGCCGCGCCGGCATGACCGTCGCATGGCGCTCGTCCTGCGGGGTGCGGGGCGCGGTGCCCGACGCGATCTTCGGAAGCAGGTCGCCGAGCAGTTCACGCGTCGCGACGCACGCCTTGCGGGTGAGGGAGAGGGCGGTGTCGTCCCGGTCGATCGCGATCGAGCGCTGCCCGAGGATCGGCCCGGCGTCGGGCGCGTCGGTCATCTCGTGCAGAGTGACGCCGGTCTCGGTCTCGCCTTCGACGAGCACCCAGTTGATCGGGGCCCGTCCGCGGAACCGCGGCAGCATCGAGGCGTGCAGGTTGAAGCCGCCCCGCGGGAAGATCGCGAGGAACTCCGAGGAGACCATCCGGCGGTAGTGCGCGGAGACGAGGGCGTCGGGCTTCAGCGCCGCCAGACGCTCGATCCAGATCGGATGGTTGGGATCCTCCGGCGCGTAGACCGGAATGCCGTGCTTCGCGGCCTCCGCCGCGACCGAGCGGTACCAGCCGCCCTCCTGCGGATCGTCGCGGTGGGTGAGGACCGCGACCACGTCGATCGAGGAGGCGACGAGGGCGTCGAGCGCCGCGGCGCCGATCTCGTGGTAGGCGAGGAGGATCGTCTTCATGCGGTGGTGGGGGGCTCGGGAGCAAGGTCCGCTTCGGTCGGCGTGAAGCGGGCGGATTCGAAGCGGGGGATCGGCGTGGCGGCGAGCCCTTCGCCCGCGACCTCGTGGACGAAGTAGCGGGGGCGGTCGCGGACGTCGTGGAAGACGCGGCCGAGGTACTCGCCGAGCAGCCCCATCGCCATGAACTGGAAGCCGACGAAGACGAAGAGGATCGCGAACATCGTGAAGACGCCGCCTTCGGAGAACTGGTCCCACCACGTCGGATCGGAGAGGAGCCGCAGGGCCAGAAGCGCCGCGCCGAAGCCGATGCCGAGCATCGCGATCCCCGCGCCGAACCAGGTCATGAGGCGAAGCGGGGTGGTGGTCATGCTCGTGAGCAGGTCGAACTGCAGGTTGACGAGCTTGAAGAGCGAGTACTTGCTCTCGCCCGCGGCCCGCTCGGCGTGGGCGACCTCGATCTCGACGGCCTTCCGCGCGAAGGCGTTCGCGAGGACGGGAATGAACGTCGACTTCTCGCGGCAGGAGAGCATCGCCTGCACCACGTTGCGGCGGTAGGCGCGAAGCATGCAGCCGTAGTCGCGCATCGCGATGCCGGTCACCTTGCGGGCGACCGCGTTCACGGTGCGGGAGGCGAGTTTGCGGAACACGGTGTCCTGCCGGTTCATGCGGACCGTGCCGACCACGTCGGCGCCCTCGTCCATCGCCGCGACGAGGCGGGGAATCTCCTCGGGGGGGTTCTGCAGGTCGGCGTCGAGGGTCACCACGATCTCGCCACGGGCCTTCGCGAAGCCGCACATGATCGCGCTGTGCTGGCCGTAGTTGCGGTTGAGGATCACCGCGACCACCTCGCGGGGATGCGCGGCGGCGAGGGCGAGGAGCTGCTCGGTGGTGCCGTCGCGGCTGCCGTCGTCGACGAGGACGAGTTCGAACGGCCGGTCGAGCGAACGGGCTGCGGCGAGGGTGCGGCGCGCGAACTCGGCGAGCGTCGCGGACTCGTTGTAGACCGGCACGACGATCGAGACGTCGTCGCGTCGCGGGCTCTTGGGGCCGCTCACGAGGCCGCTCCGGCGGCGACCGAGGTGCGGGCCTCGGCGTAGGCGTCCTTGATCGCGTCGACCACGTCCTGCACGTCCGCCTCGGTCATGTCGGGGAAGAGCGGGATCGAGCAGAGCCGATCGGTGTTCCAGTCGCTGTGGGCGAGCCGTCCGCCCGCGCCCGCGTCGGGGTACTTCGCCCGGTAGAACGCGTGACGGTGCACGGCCTTGAAGTGGATGCCGGTGCCGATGTTCCGCGCCTTGAGCGCCGCCATGAAGGCGTCGCGCGAGAGCGGGGAGGCATCGGTCTGCCGCACGATCATCAGGTGCCGCGCGTGGTGGTGCGGCCACGTCGGGTCGGCGAGCGGCGAGAGTTCCTCGAACTCCGCGAGCCGTTCGCGATAGAGGCGGACGAGTTCGTCGCGCTGCGCGGTGAAGGCGTCGAGCTTCTGCATCTGGCTCGTGCCGAGCGCCGCGTTCATGTCGGGCAGGTTGTACTTGAGCCCCGGCTCGATCACCTCGACCTGCGGGCTGCGGCCCTGCTGGTTGCGGTCGTGGGCGTCGGCGCCGAGGCCGTGGAAGCGAAGCCGCCGCATGCGGGCGGCGAGTTCCGAATCGTCG